>DASPGF010000527.1:0-6759 GCA_035620755.1 Myxococcota bacterium | reverse complement strand
GAGATCGCGCCGGAGGCCCGCGAAGCGCTGCTGCGCGACGGCGGCGCGATGCACAGCGTCTCCGAATCCGAGGGGGAGCGCCTCGACGTCTACGCGTTCCTGCGCGACATCGCGGGAGAGCCGGTGTTGGTTCTGCGCGCGAGCCTGCCGCGCGACATCACGCTGCGCGCAGCCTACGTCAACCGCCTGAGCTTGCTGTGGTTCCTCGTGCAGGGTGTCGCGCTCGCGTTCCTGATCGTGGTCCCGCTCCACCGCGCGATCCTCGCGCCGCTCGGCGCGCTGACGCGGCAGCTGCGCGCCATCCGCAAGGCCAACGATCTCACGCTCGGCATCGCGCTCGAGCGCAGCGACGAGATCGGAGAGCTCGGGCACGAATTCAATCGGCTCTTCGACCAGCTGAACACGAGCGTCGCCGACCGTCGCAAGAGCGACGCCGCGCTGCGCCACAGCGAGGAGAGGCTGCGCGAAGCGCAGCAGGTCGCCCAGCTCGGCAGCTGGGAGCTCGATCTGCGCAGCGGCACGTGGTGGTGGTCGAACGAGCTGTACCGCATCCACGATCGCAGCATCGACGACGGACCGCCGACGCGTGACGAGATCCGCGCGAGCATCCACCCCAACGACCGCGACCGCGTGGAAGCCGCGTTTCGGGCGCTGCTCGACGGCGAATCCAATTCTGCGGGGGTCGAGTGCCGTTTCGTGCTGCCGAGCGGTGAGGTCCGGCATCACCAGGTTCGCTGGAGCGTGGAGAGAACCGACGCGGGACAGGCGTTGCGCGCGTTCGGCACGGTGAGCGACGTGACCGAGCGCTACCGCTCCGAGGAGGCGACGCGCCGCGCAGCCGCGGTGTTCGACACCGCGACCGAGGGCATCGTGATCGCGGATCCGAGCGGCACGATCATCGACGTGAACTCGGCCTTCTCGAGCATCACGGGACACCTGCGCCACGAGATCATCGGCGAGAGCGCCGCGCTGCTCGATTGCGGCCGACACGACTTCGAGTTCTTTCAGCGCATTGCGGCCGAGATCGAGCAGGCGGGGCGCTGGGAGGGCGAGATCTGGATCCGCCACAAGGATGGCCGGCCGATCCCGGCGTGGGTCTCGATCGGCCGCACGGTGGGGCGCGAGGCGGCCACGGAGCAGGTGGTCGCGGTGTTCAACGACATGACCGAGCGCAAGAACGCCGAAGAGGTGATCGCGCGCCAGGCGACCTACGACCTGTTGACCGGCATCCCCAATCGCGCGCTCTTCATCGACCGGCTCTCGCAGGAGACGCTGCGCTGCGACCAGAGCGGCCAGGGCGTCGCGCTGATCTTCATCGACCTCGACGATTTCAAGAAGGTCAACGACACGATCGGGCACGCGGCGGGCGACGAGACGCTGCGCATCACCGCGCAGCGCATCAAGCAGAGCATTCGCGCCATCGACACCGCCGCACGCGTCGGCGGCGACGAGTTCGCGGTCATCGTGCCCAGGCTCCACGACGCCGTCGACGCGGAAGCGGTCGCACAGCGGATCCTCGCGGCCATGGCCGTTCCGATGCGCGTCCAGGGCCAGGACGTGCTGACCACGGCGAGCATCGGAATCTCGGTGTATCCGGCCGATTCGGCCGACGATTCGGAGCTGCTGCGCAACGCCGACATCGCGATGTA
Source organism: Myxococcota bacterium (assembly GCA_035620755.1). Taxonomy (GTDB): domain Bacteria; phylum Myxococcota_A; class UBA9160; order UBA9160; family SMWR01; genus JACZVU01. The sequence continues at coordinate 5,110 of DASPGF010000527.1, read as the reverse complement.
TCGCAGCAAGAAGAGCGGCGGCAACTCGATCGAGTTCTTCACGCAGGAGATGAACGAGCGCGCGCTGCGCCGCATCCAGGTGGAGTCGCACCTGCAGGGTGCGCTCGAGAACCGCGAGTTCGAGGTCCACTACCAGCCGATCGTCGAGCTGCCCGACGGTCGGATGGTCGGCGTCGAGGCGCTGCTGCGCTGGCACAGCCCCGAGCTCGGGACCGTCTCGCCATCGGAGTTCATCCCGATCGCCGAGAGCACGGGCAGCATCGTGGCAATTGGCGCGTGGGCGCTCGAGACCGCGTGCCGGCAGGTGAAGAGCTGGCAGGACGCGGGATGGACGGATCTGCGCGTCGCGGTGAACTTCTCGCCGCGCGAGGTCGATCGCGGCGACGCGATCAAATCGATCTCGGATGCGCTCAACAGGAGCGGCCTCGCGCCCGAGCACCTCGAGATCGAGGTCACCGAGCGCGTGCTGCTCGACGACGTCGAGCGCGCGGGCTCGACGTTCGGCCGCCTCAAGGATCTCGGCGTTCGGCTGTGCGTCGACGATTTCGGCACCGGCTATTCGTCGCTGAGCTATCTGCGCAACTACCCGTTCGACGTGCTGAAGATCGACCGCGCGTTCGTCTACGACGCGGTGAGCCATGAGAGCGGCGTGCCGCTGCTGCGCGCGATCATCGCGATGGCCGATAGCCTGGGCCTCGACGTGATCGCCGAGGGCGTGGAGAGCGAAGCCCAGGTCAAGCTGCTGTCGGATCTCGGCTGCGGGTATGCGCAGGGCCACTACTTCTGCGCGCCTCTGAGCGCAGCGCGCATCGGCATCGGGGCTCCCGTCGTCGAAGGCGCAGCGCGGTCGGAGCGCGCGGACGCCGAGCCGCAGGGGTGGCTGCGCGCGCTGAAGGTGCGCGATGAGTGAGCTCCGGCGCGGTCGGTCTCGCGCGCGGGCGATGCGCGGCGCGCCGTCGCCGGGCGGGAAGGTTGGCGCGTGACTCTCGTTCGCAAGGCGGCGCTGCTGGTGGCCCTGTTCACGGTCGCGAACATTGGCTTCGGCTACGCGATCAAGCGCAATCTGATCGATCGCGCGATCGAAGGCTTCGAGCAGCGCTCCGCCGACAAGAGCATGTCGCAGGTCGCGGAGGCGCTCGAGCGCGAGTACTTCCACCTCGACACCCTCGCCCGCGAGTACGGCCAATGGGATGCGACCTACGACTTCATGGAGACGCACGATCCGCAGTATCACGAGGACAACCTGAGCCTCGACGCGCTCGCGGAGTCGAACATCGATTGGAGCATTGCCGTCGATACCGCGGGCAACGTCGTGTCGGGCCCGATCTACGACATCAAGACGCGCAAGCTCGTCGCGGTGCCCGAGGTGCCGCAGACCCGGTGGCCGCTCACGCACCCCCTCCTCGCCGGCGACACGCGCGTGAAGCGCGTCGCGGGCGTGATGGTCACGCAGGCGGGGCCGATGATCGTCGCCGCGCGCGACATCCTCACCAACCGCGGGGAGGGGCCGTCTCGCGGCCGCATCGTGATGGCTCGCGCGCTCGACGCGGCGTTCGTGACGGATCTCGGCAAGCGCGTGGGTCTGGATCTGCGCTTCTGGCTCGCGGGTGATGCGGCCATGCCCGAAGGTGTGACGGCGGCGCTCGCGCGCGCCGGGGGCGACGCGGTCGTGACCTGGGTCGATCCACGCAGCGAGCAGCTCGGCGCCTACCGGCAGTTCCGCGACATCACCGGCGAGCCGGCGATCATCTTCGGCGCGCCGCTTTCGCGCGAGCTCGCGCACTCCGCGGCGTTCGTGGGCCTGCTCTGCGCGGTCTGGATCGTCCTTCAGGGCGCGATCCTCGCGTTCATCATTCTGGTGCCGCTCCACCGCGCGATCATCGCGCCGCTCGGCGTGCTGTCGCGCCAGCTGAGTCGCTTCCGCAAGTCGAGCGATCTGAAGCTCTCGCTCGACACCGAGCAGCGCGGCGAGATCGCGGAGATCAGCCGGGAGTTCGGGACGATGCTGCGCCAGCTCGAGGCCGAGATTCGCGAACGCCGGCGCGGCGAAGAGGCGCTGCGCCAGAGCGAGCAGCACCTGCGCGCGGCGCAGAAGGTCGCGCAGATCGGCAGCTGGAGGCTCGAGCTCGCGGACGGGTCGTGGTGGTGGTCCGACGAGCTGTTCCGCATCGCCGGACGGGCGGTCGATGCCGGGCCGCCCAGCTACGAGCAGGTGATGCAGAACATCGACGCAGGCGATCGCGAGCGCGTTGCGCTCGCGTTTCGCGAGCTGATCCGCGGCGCGAACGCGAGCGAAGGGATCGAGTTCCGCGCGCGCTCGACCGCAGGCGAGCTTCGCCAGTACAGCATCCTGTGGCACGTCGAGCGCGACGCGAGCGGGAATGCGTATCGCGCGTTCGGCACCGCGAGCGACGTGACCGAGCGGCGCCGCGCCGAGGAGCAGCTCCGGCGTGCGGCGGCGGTCTTCGACACCGCCACGGAATCGATCGTGATCGCGAATCCCGCGGGCATCATCGTCGACGCCAACGCCGCGTTCTCGGCGACGACCGGCTACCGGCACGACGAGGTGATCGGTCAGAGCGTGAACATCCTGAGCGCGGAGCAGCACGGCACGCGCTTCTTCGGCTCGATTCTCGAGGAGGTGCGGCAAAGCGGGCGCTGGGAGGGCGAGCTGTGGGTCCGGCACAAGCAGGGCCGCGCGATTCCCGCCTGGATCTCGATCGGCTGCGCGGTCGGCGACCGCGCCGACATCGAGCAGATCGTCGTGGTCTTCAACGACATGACGGAGCGAAAGAAGTCGGAAGAGGTGATCGCCCATCAGGCGAACTACGACATGCTCACGAAGCTTCCGAACCGCTACCTGCTGCGGGATCGCCTGCGCCGCGCGCTGGTGCGCGCCAAGCGCGACGGCTCGTCGGTGGGGCTGCTGTTCATCGACCTCGACGGCTTCAAGAGGATCAACGACACGCTCGGACACTCGGCGGGCGACGAAGCGCTCGCGGAGGCGGCGCGGCGCATCAACCGCAGCCTGCGCGACGCGGACACCGCCGCGAGGCTCGGCGGCGACGAGTTCGCGGTGATCCTGCCGAGCATCGCCAACGATACGGACATCGAAGGCGTCGCGCAGCGCATCCTCGACGCGATCGCGGCGCCGTTGGTCGTGCACGGCCAGGAGCTCGTGCTGACCGCGAGCATCGGCATCGCGATCTATCCTGCGGACTCGGAGACGGACGAGGACCTGCTGCGCGACGCGGACGCCGCGATGTACCGCAGCAAGCTCAGCGGCGGCAACGCGCTCGAGTTCTTCACCGAGGAGATGAACGCGAGCGCGGCGCGGCGCCTGCAGGTCGAGCTGCAGCTGCGCAAGGCGCTCGAGCTCGGCGAGTTCCAGCTCCACTTCCAGCCGATCGTCGCGCTGCCGGATGCGCGCATGGTCGGCGTCGAGGCGCTGCTGCGCTGGGAGAGCGCGGTGCTCGGAGCCGTGTCGCCGGGCGAGTTCATTCCGCTCGCCGAGCGCAGCGGGCTGATCGCCGAGATCGGCGCCTGGGTGCTCGAGGCGGCCTGCCGCCAGGTGAAGGCCTGGCACGACGCCGGCTGGCCTGCACTGCGCGTCGCGGTCAATCTCTCGCCGCGCGAGGTCGAGCGCGGCGACGTGGTCAGCGCGATCCGCAGCGCGCTCGCGCAGTCGGGCCTTCCCGCGCAGCAGCTCGAGATCGAGGTGACCGAGCGCGTGCTGCTCGACGACGTCGAGCGCGTCTCGGCGATCTTCCGCGAGATCAAGCAGCTCGGCGTGCGACTCTGCATCGACGACTTCGGCACGGGCTACTCGTCGCTGAGCTACCTGCAGCACTACTCGTTCGACGTGCTCAAGATCGACCGCGCGTTCGTGCACGGCGCGATCGGGCACGAGGACGGGGTCTCGCTGCTGCGGGCCATCAACTCGATGGCGGAGAGCCTGCACCTCGAGGTCGTCGCGGAGGGCGTCGAGACCCGCGAGCAGCTGGATCTGCTGTGCGGGATCGGCTGCGGGTTCGCGCAGGGATACTACTTCTGCCGCCCGATGAGCCCGGAGCAGCTCGAGCTCGGCGATCACCTCGCGCAGCTTCGCGATTCGACCCGCTCGAGCGCGTAGTTCTCGCGCTCAATGGATCGCGTAACGCTGCATCTTCTTGTAGAGCCCCTCGCGTGTGATGCCGAGGCGCCGCGCGGTCGCGCTGCGCGCTCCGCCGTTGGCGTCGAGCGCGCTGCGGATCAGCCAGGCCTCGATGCGCGCGAGTGACGCGCGCAGCGATTCCCCGGGCTGCAGCAGCGCACTCACCGGCTCGAGCGTCTCGCAGAGCGCCCTGGAGAAGTGCGCGGCCGTGAGCTCGCGGTTCGGGTCCGCGACGGCGAGCGCGCGCTGAATCTCGTTCTCGAGCTCGCGCACATTGCCGGGCCACGCGTACGACTGCAGCAGGCGGCGTGCGTCGCTTGCGAGCACCGGCTCGCGCGTGTCGTCACGGCGTGCGTGGACGCGCAGGAAGTGCTCGGCGAGCGGGAGGATGTCGAGCGGGCGCTCGCGCAGCGGCGGCACGTGGATCGGGAACACCGCGAGGCGGTAGTAGAGGTCGGCGCGGAATTGCGCATCACTGGCCTCTCGGCGCAGGTTTCGATTGGTCGCGGCGATCACGCGCACGTCCACGCGGCGGGTTCGCGAGCTGCCGATCGGGCGCACCTCGCGCTCCTGCAGCACGCGCAGCAGCTTCGCCTGGAACGGCCGCGTGGTCTCGCCGATCTCGTCGAGGAACAGCGTGCCGCCATCGGCGGCCTCGAACAGACCCAGGCGCTCGCGATCGGCGCCCGTGAACGCGCCGCGCTGGTGGCCGAACAGCTCGCTCTCGAGCAGCGCTTCGGGAAACGCCGCGCAGTTCACCGCGAGGAACGCCGCATCACGGCGCGGGCTGCGCGCGTGCAGCTCGCGCGCGAGCAGCTCCTTGCCCGTGCCGGTCTCGCCCGTGAGCAGCACGGTCGCCGACGAGCCGCTCGCGTGACCGACGAGCTCGAGCACCTCGGCGAGCTGCGGGCTCGCGCCGACGATCTGCGTGCGCCAGGCGCGAGCGCCGCGGCGCTC
>DASPGF010000526.1:0-3488 GCA_035620755.1 Myxococcota bacterium | reverse complement strand
ACCGCGACGGCCGCCTTGAACGCATAGCCGCTGATCGACGTGTTCAGGAAATCGTCGAACGTGAACGGGATCGCGGCGCGGGACTTACCCAGCGCCGAAGGCACGTACAGCCCGATGAAGCCGACGACGAACGTGTCGACGAGCTGACTCACGACCGTCGATCCGGTCGCGCGCAGCCACAGGTGGCGGCCGCCCGTGCGCCGGCGCACCGCGCGGAACACCGTCACGTCGACGAGCTGGGCGATCAGGAACGCGGCGATCGAGCCCGCGATGATCCACTGCGACTGCAGGAAGACGCGCGCGAACGACGCGTCGTCGATCGGCGAGAACGCCGCGGCCTCGACGTACTGCGCGAGCCAGAGCATCGCGAACGCGTACGCGATCACCGCCGCGGAGAACAAGCTGAGCCGGCGCACGCCCGCTCGCCCGTAGTACTCGTTGACGGCGTCCGTCGCGATGAACACGAACGGCCAGAGGATCACGCCGCAGCTCAGCGTGAACACGTGCCACGGCGTCGCGACCTGGAACAGCTTCCCGCCGACCAGCTCCGCGAGCAACGCGTTGCCCACGAAGAACGCGCCGAGTGCCTGGAAGACGACCTGCCGCCGAGCGCCCCATTGCGCGTTCATTTCGTCCATCGCAGCGCGGAGTGTCGCACGGCGGAGCGCGCTCGGCGACGCGCGCAGGAGCCGGAGCGGGCGGGCGCTGCCTCTTGCTCGCGGTCGGCCATGGCCGCTTCGCGCTGCAGGCGAGATAATGACGGTCGTGACGGACTCGATCGAGATCACGTATCAGGTCGTACGAGGCGTCGCGCTCGCCGGCGCCATCGTGCTCGTACTGGCGTTGGAGCGGTGGGCGGCCCCACGAGCGGCTGATTCCTGCGTGGCGAACGAACACAGGCCTATTCGCCATTGACGCGCTCGCGACCGCCACGGTTTGTGGGGGCTGTGGCTGGGTCATCGCCGGCTGGGCCACCGAGCGGGGAGTCGGGTTGCTCAATTCGTTGCGCGTGGACACTTGGGCGGCTGCCGTAACGGGGGTCCTCGTGCTCGACGCCGTCTCCTATTTCTGGCACCGCGCCAATCACCGCGTGAAGCTTCTCTGGCGCTTCCACCAGGTCCATCACGCCGACTCGAGCTTTCACGTCACCACGGCCCTGCGCTTCCACCCGGGAGAGCTGCTTCTCGCACTCCCGGTGCGTTTGGCGGCGATCCTCGCGCTGGGCGTGCCCCCGCTGGGAGTCCTCGTGTTCGAGGTCGTCTTCGGCGTCGCGAACCTTCTCGAACACGGGAACTTCGACCTTCCGCGGCGCCTCGAGCCGATCGCGCGTCGCCTCTTCATCACGCCCGCGCTTCATCGCCATCACCATGCCTCGAACTGGCGCGACCTCAACTCGAACTTCGGGACCGTGTTCTCGAGCTGGGACCGGCTGGCTGGGACGCTGCGAACGAGCGATCGCAATCGCCACGTGGAAACCGGATTGCCCGGCTGGAGCCGCGCTCGCGCCCCGTCGTTGCGCGAATCACTGCTGCTCCCGTTCAGGCGCGGCGTGTCGACAGCGCGCTGAGTCACGCGAGATCTCGCTTCGCACGATCTGGCGATGGGCTGGTGAGCGCGGAAGGAATCGAACCTTCAACCTAGGGATTAAGAGTCCCTTGCTCTGCCAGTTGAGCTACGCGCCCACCGTGCGCTGCACGGTACGGACGACGCGCGCGCGTCGCAACCCCCTGCCGTCACTCGACGCGGCCGTATCCTCCGCCGCCGGGCGTCTCGACGCGCAATCGATCGCCGGCCTCGAGCTCGAGCTCGGCCTTGCCCGGAACCTCTTCGCTGCGCCCGTCGCGGCGCTGCACGGAGTTTCGCGCGCGGGCGGCCGGCTCGCCGCCCGCGAGCCCCCAAGGTGCGCGCGTGCGGCGCTCGCCGAGCAGCGAGACCGTCACGGGCGAGAGGAACTCGTAGCAGCGATCCAGGCCATCCCCTCCGCGCCAGCGCCCCGCTCCGCCCGATCCGCGCCGCAGCGCGAAGCGGAGCAGCCGCACGGGATGCCTCGCCTCGAGCACCTCGGCATCCGTGATGCGCGTGTTCGTCATGTGCGTGTGTACGCCCGACGCGCCGTCGAAGCCCTCGCCCGCTCCCGCGCCGCCACCGATCGTCTCGTAGTAGCCGAAGCTCGCATCGCCGAACGCGACGTTGTTCATCGTGCCCTGGCTCGCGGCGACCTTGCCGAGCGCGCCGAGCAGCACGTCGACGATGCGCTGTGACGTCTCGACGTTGCCTCCGACCACCGCCGCGTCGCGCGGCGGGTCGAGCAGCGAACGCGGCGGAATCGCGATCTCGACCGGCTCGAGGCAGCCGCCGTTGAGCGGGATGGGCTCCGCGACGAGCGCGCGCAGCACGTAGATCACGGCCGCCTGGACCACCGCGCGCGGCGCGTTGAGATTGCCCGCCACCGCGGCTCCGGTTCCCGCGAAGTCGATGCGCATGCGCTCGCCTTCGATCGTCAACGTCACGCAGACGGGCGTTCCGTCGTCGAGCGCGTCCGCGAAGCGGTGAACACCCGCGGGAAGGCTCGCGATCTCGCGCGCGACCTTGCGCGCGGTCTCGCGCTGGATCTGCGCCATCGTGACCTCGACCGCCTCGCGCCCGCGCTCGGCGACGAACGCCTCGAGCAGTGACGCGCCCGCGCGGTTGGCGGCCACCATCGCCTCGAGCTCGGCGACGTTGTCGTCGGGGCTGCGCGCCGGATAGCGCGCCTCGGTCAAGCGTTTGCGAAATTGCCGCTCCTCGAATCGCCCCTCGCGCACGGCGATGAACGCGCGCAGCACGACGCCCTCTTCCTCGAGGGTGCGCGAGTCCGCGGGCATCGAGCCCGGCGCGATGCCGCCGATGTCCGCGTGGTGGCCGCGGCTCGCGACGAAGAACGCGGCTTTCTGATCGCCGCAGAACACCGGCGTCACCGCGGTCACGTCGGGCAGGTGGGAGCCGCCATGCGCAGGATCGTTCGTCACCACCACGTCTCCGCGCCGCAGCCGCGGAAACTCCGCGCGCACGTGGCTCACGGTCTCAGCCATCGCACCGAGATGCACGGGAACGTGCGGAGCGTTCGCGACGAGGCCTCCCGAGCCGTCGAAGATCGCGCACGAGTAGTCGAGCCGCTCCTTGATGTTCGTCGACACCGAGGTGTTCTGGAGCACCGCGCCCATCTGCTCGGCGATCGACATGAAGCGATTGCCATAGACCTCGAGGCGGATCGGATCCGGCTGCGAGAGATCGCTCGCGTCGGGGCGCGCCGCCGTCGCCTCGTCCTCGAGCACGAGGATTCCCTGGCTGCCGATGCGCGCCGTGAAGCCCGGGTCGAGCGCGAGCGTGCCGGTGTCCTCGAGCACGAGCGCGGGCCCGCTCAGCGAGCTGCCGATCGCGAGCGACTCGCGCGCGTAGATCGGCGCCGCCACGCGCCCGACGCCGGGAAACCAGATGCGCTCGCAGCG
>DASPGF010000525.1:0-5203 GCA_035620755.1 Myxococcota bacterium | reverse complement strand
AGGACGAGGCCGCCGTGCTGCGCGAGATGGCCGCGCGCATCGACCCGGCGGACCCCGTGTCGACGCGGATGCGCACGAGCCTCGCGACGCGGCACCTGATCCGCGGCGATCCCAAGCGCGCGCTCGAGACTCTCGGGGCAGGGCCGCCGGCCGGCGAGCGCGAGGCGGTCGAGCGCTGGTACGACACGCGCGGCATGGCGCTCGCCCACGAGCGCGACCTCGCAGCGGTGCGTGCCAACTACGCCGAGTGGGCGCGCGCGGGCGGCGACCCGCTCGAGCTGCAGGCGCGCTACGCGCTCACGCTGAGCATCGCGGGGCTGTCCGAGCCCGATGCGAGCATCGTCGATCGGCTCGGCGCCGCGCTGGAACAGGGCGACGGCCGCATCGACGAGAGCCTGCTCGAGGCCGTCGCGATCCGCCGCATCCTGAGCCTGGTCGACGCCGACCGCCAACCCGAGGCGATCGCGACCTACGACCGCTTTCGCGGCCGCTTCGAGCTCGCGGGCCTGACGCGCGAGGAGCTCGAGCGCTCGCTGATCCACGACGCGCTCGAGCGCGGCGCCGCGGGCCAGCTGCGCGGCGAAGCTCGCTTCGAGCTGCCCGACGCGGATCCGCGCTACACGCTCCTGCTCTCGCCGCCGCCCGGCGAGCCGGTCGACGCGGAGTTCCGACCCGTCGAGCGCAGCGCGCCGTCGCGCGTGGACGTGATGCGCGCGCTCGACGTCGCGCCGCTGCGCTGGGTCTATCGCGACCCAGCCGGCCGCGCGATCGCCTCGGGAGCCGCGAACCTCGACCCGGGCCAGCGCGTCTCGATCGCGGTCGCGAGGCGCGACGCGCAGCCCGTGCCGCGCGCGAGCCTGAGCCAATCGCCCGCCGACGGGCGCCGGCGCGTGATGCTCGTGCTGCTCGACTGCGGCGACTGGCGACTCGTGCAGTACCTGCGCGCGCGCGGCGAGCTGCCCGTGCTCGAGCAGCTGATCGCGCGCGGCCATCGCGCGGTGCTCGACAGCGATCCGCCGCTCACGGCCGCCGCGCTCGAGACGCTGGTCTGGCCCGAGCGGCGCGGCGGCGAGAGCTTCGTCGGGCTGGTGCACCAGATCGGTGTCGAGGTCGCGGGCCTCGCGTCGGTCGGCCGCAATCCGTTCGGCGCGCTCGCCTGGCTGCTGCCCGAGGGCGACGATCTGTTCTCCGCGATCGGCTCCGAGCGCTACCAGGCGGCAAACCTGCTGTTCAGCCACGGCGGGATCCAGGCCGGACACCACGCCGTGATCACGGGGCCGCACGGCGAGCGGCGAACGCTCGCGATCGCGACCAGCGCTCGGGATCTCACGAACGCCGAGCGCGAGCGCTGGCCCGGGCTCGCGACGCGGGCCGAGCGCGACGCCGTGCACCTGCGCAGCATCGCGGCCGAGCTCGACACCGCGCGCGAGATCGCGCGCGCGGGCGAGATCGACTTCCTCGCGCTGCGCGTCGAGGCGCTCGACATCCTCACGCACTCGCACTTCGCGAACGTGACGCGCACCGCGCAGGATGACGGAGACGGATTCCTCTACGAGGTCTATCGCTACATCGACTCGCGGCTCGCTGAGGTCTACGCCGCGCTCGACGCGGACGACGTGCTGATCGCGATGTCCGACCACGGCATCCGCACCGCGATGGAGCACTCGCGCGAGGCGATCTTCGTGGCGGTCGGGAGCGGCGTTCCACACGGCCGCGCGAGCGGAAGCCCCGATCTGCGCGGCGTCGCGGCGGTGGTCGCGGACTTGATGCGCGTGCCGACGAGCTGGCCGCGCACGGGCATTGCGCCGTGGGCGGCGCGCGCGGCCGCGCAGCTCGAGGCCCCGGGCGTGGGCGATCGCGTGGACGAGCCGAGCGAGGCGCGTGCGCGCACCTCGCGCGCGGTGTCGCGCTGAAGCGATTCGCAGCGCGCCAAGGCCGAGGCATCGCGCCGAAGCGACACGCAGCGCGCCACGACCGGGGGGTTGCGCTGAAGCGCGGCGCGCGTCAGCGCGCGTGCACGGCGCGGTATTCCGGATGCAGGTGGCCGCACGCGCCCGCGATCCGGCCGAGTCCGAAGCTGCACAGGCGCAGCCCCTCGGCGGCGGCGGCGCGGCCGCGCAGCGGCAGCGCGCACGCGAGAGCCGCTCCCTTCGCGATGCAATAGGTCGCGTGCGCGAGCCCGCGCGGCGCGCTGCTCGAGCGATGCCGCGCCTCCACCCAGGACGCGCAGCTGCCGACGCGGAAGGCGCGCTGGAGGATCCAGCGCAGCGTGGCGCGCGATGCGGGAACGCTCTCGTGAACGATCGCATTGTCGGCCCAGATGATCAGGAACCCCGCGGCGTTCGCACGCGCGAAGAACTCGACATCTTCGCCGCCGCTGAGCGCGAGCGACTCGTCGAAGTGTCGTTCGAGACACTCGAACACACTCGTTCGCACGAGCGCGTTGCCCGTGTGCGCCACGCTGCAGCGCGTTCCCGTCGGATGCCGCGGCTTCTCGTGGAAGCCGCCCTCGCTCACCCAACGCGGAGGCTCCTGCTCGTAGCGCGGAAGCGAGGGCCCCGTCACGACGTGCGCGCGGTAGAAATCCTGCACGCGCAGCAGCTCCGCGAGCCAGTCCGGCTCGGGCATCGCATCGTCGTCGGTGAACGCGATGAAGTCGCTGTCGCGCAGCGCCGCCGCAATCGCCGCGTTGCGGGCGAACGCGATGCCGCGCCGCTTCTCGATCTCGTAGTGCAGCGCATAGGCGTGCCGCTCGGCGGCGTCGGCGCAGATCGCCCGCGCGGATCCGCGCGGATCGTTGTCGACGACCACCACGCGCAGCTCGATCCCGAGCGGCAGCTCGAGCAGCTCGAGCGCTCCGAGCAGCGACGCAAGGCCCTGCGGCCGACCGCAGGTCGCGACGCAGACGCTCACGCGCCGCGGAGCGTCGCCGCGGCTACCCAATCGCAACGGGGATGCCCGCACGCTACTTCCCGTGGACGCGCGCGTACTCTCGGTACCGCACACCGACGAGGCCCGCGAGCCAGCCCGCGCCGGACGCGAGCTTCACGAGCGCCTGCGCGCGCGCGACGGGCCCCCGCCGCAGCGCTACCGCGAGCGCGAAATGGACGGCGCCGCGCGCGATGCACTTCAGGCCATTCGAGAAGACCCACGACCCCGCGACGCCCTCGAGCGCGCGCAGCTCGCCGCTGCCGCGACCGCTCGCGATGCGGTACGCGCGCAGCAGCAGCCAGCGCAGCGTCATGCGCGATGCGGGAATGCACTCGTAGGCGACCGCCTCCTGCGCCCAGACCATGCGGTGGCCCGCGCGCGCGATGCGCCGAAACAACTCCGCGTCGGTGGATCCGTGCAGCGCGAAGCGCTCGTCGAACCAGCCGTCGAGCTGGCGCAGCACCTCGCTGCGCACCAGCGCGTTGCAGGTCGCGGCGGTGTCGACGAGCGTTCCCGTGGCGCGTTGCTGTCCGCTGAGGAAGCGCCCGTCGACGAGCCACGCGGGCGGCGGCTCGAGGAAGCGCGGCGGATTCGGCCCCGCCACCACGTCGGCGTGATACAGCGCCTGCACGCGCAGCAGCTCGGCGAGCCAGCCCGGCGCGGGCTCGACGTCGTCGTCGGTGAAGACCACGAAATCCGCGAACGGCATCGCGAGCGCGAGCGCGCTGTTTCGCACCTGGGGGATGCCGCGCCGCTTCTCGATCGCGTAGTGGAGCTCGAACGGAAACCAGCTTCGAGCGCGGTCACAGATGGCGCGCGCCGATCCCTCGGAATCGTTATCGACCACGATCACGTCGATGCTCGGCGCGGAGCGCGGCAGCGAAGCCGATGCGAGCGCCTTGAGCAGCCGCTCGAGGCCCTCGGGTCGCATGTAGGTGGCGACGCAGACGGCGAGGCGAGCGCGCCGCGCGGCGACGGGCTCGCGCTCCGGCGCCGCCGTCGAATCCGGCGTCGACCCGGCGGTCGGCTCGGCGGTCGGCTCGGCGGTCGACTCGCGCGTCGGCTCAGCGGTCGGCTCGCGCGTCGGCTCGACTTCCAGCGTCGAATCCCGCTCCGGCTCGATCGTCAGCTCGCGCGCCGGCTCGACTTCTGGCGTCGACTCTCGATCCGCTGCGGCGGTCGCAGTATCTGACGGCTCCGATTTCACGCCTCCTCATCGGTGCGAGTCCGCGCGAGCTTTTGCCGAATCACCCGCCGCGCGCGGGCCGCGCCACCCGCTCAGCCGCGCGCAGGAACAGCCTCAAGCGCTCCCGCGCGCGGCCCGAAACAGCCTCTCGGTGAGAGGGCGCTCGCCGACGCGAGCCGCCGCGGCAGACGCCTCGCGCTGCCACACTCCGAGGGGTTCCCGCCGACCATGGAATCGCGCTCCGCGCAGCCGCGGCTCTCGGTGCTGCTGCCCGTGCACCAGGCCGAGCGCTACCTCGAGGAGGCGATCGAGAGCGTCCTGGCGCAGAGCTTCGACGACTTCGAGCTGCTCGCGCTCGACGACGGCTCGACGGACGGCTCGGCGCGGATCCTCGAGGCGCTCGCGGAGCGCGACGCGCGCATCCGCGTCTGGCGATCGGAGCACGCCGGGCTCGTCGCCCAGCTCAACCGTGGGCTCGCAGCCGCTCGCGGTGAATACATCGCCCGCATGGATGCCGACGACGTTTCGCACCCCGAGCGCTTCGAGCGCCAGGTCGCGTACCTCGACGCGCATCCCGAGTGCGTGGCGCTCGGCACGGGGACCGATGAGGTCGATCCCGAGCGCCGCATCATCCGAACGCTCGACGTGCGCACCGAGCATCACGCGATCGAGGCCTGCCTGCTGCAGGGAGACGGCGGCGCATTGATCCACGCGTCCGCGGTCTATCGCGCGCACGCGCTGAGGCGAATCGGTGGCTACCGCAAGCAGTTCGAGTTCGGCGAGGTGATCGATCTCCACCTGCGGCTCGCCGAGATCGGCCGACTCGCGAACCTCCGCGACCGGCTCTACGAGTATCGACAGAACCCCGCGAGCGTGTGCTTCACGCGGGCGTCCGAGGTCCGCGGCAATCAGGACGCGGCGATCCAGGACGCGCTGCGCCGGCGCGGCGCGAGCCCGGCGAGCGCGCCCGCACGGCCTGCGCACGCGCCGACGCGGTCACTCGACGAGGTCTGGGCGCTCTGGGCGCATCGCGCACAGGTCGCCGGCAACCGCGACACCGCGCGCCACTACGCGCTCGCGGCGCTG
>DASPGF010000524.1:0-5368 GCA_035620755.1 Myxococcota bacterium | reverse complement strand
CGGGGTCGAAGCGCTCGACGGCGCGCAGACATCGTACGCGATCGAGCCGGATCGCCGGCGCGCGATCGAGGTCGCGATCGGCCTCGCGCGCGCGGGCGATCTGGTCGTGCTCGCGGGCAAGGGTCACGAGGACTACCAGATCATCGGCCGCGAGCGGCTGCACTTCGACGATCGCGAAGAGGCGCGCAGGGCGCTGCTCGCGCGGGGCGCGCGATGAAGGTCGCCTTCCGCGTGCAAGACGCGCTGCGCTGGACGCGCGGCACGCTGCTGCAGGGCGATCGCGCGGCGCTCGTGCGGGGCGTGTCGATCGACTCGCGCAGCGTCGAGCGCGGCGAGCTGTTCGTCGCGATCGTCGGCGCGAAGCACGACGCGCACGAGTTCATCCCGGACGCGGTCGCGCGCGGCGCGGCCGGGCTCGTGGTCGAGCGCGGGCGCGCGCTGCCCGAGACGGCCGGCCTCCCGACGATCGCGGTCGCCGACACCACGCGCGCGCTGGGCGAGCTCGCCGCGGGCCACCGCTCGGCGTTCGCGGGCCCGGTCGTCGCGATCACGGGCAGCAATGGCAAGACCACCACCAAGGAGATGTGCGCCTCGATCCTGTCGGTGACCGCGCCCTGCCACCGCACGCCGGGCAACCTCAACAACCAGTTCGGCCTGCCGCTGACGCTGCTCGGCCGCGACGAAGCCGCTCGCAGCATCGTCGTCGAGCTCGGGATGAACCACCGCGGCGAGATCGCACAGCTCGTCGAGATCGCGAAGCCCACGATCGGCGTGATCACCAACATCGGAACCGCGCACATCGAGTTCCTCGGCAGCCGGGAGGAGATCGCGCGCGAGAAGGGCGACCTGATCGCGGGGCTGCCAAGCAGCGGCGCCGCGGTGCTCAACGCGGACGACCCGCTCGCGCTCGCGCAGCGCAGCCGCACGCGCGCGCGCGTCATCCGCTTCGGGGTCGGCCCCGATGCGGAGGTGCGCGCTGCGCGCGTCGAGCGGGTCGACGGGCGCGGCCAGCGAATCGAGCTCGTGACACCGTATGGGAGCGGGGTCGCGCTGGTTCCGGGCCTGGGCGCGACGACCGCGATCAACGCGCTCGCGGCGACGGCCGCGGCGCTCGCCGCGGGCGCTTCCCTCGCAGACGTCATCAAGGGGCTCGCCGATCACACGGGCGCGAAGGGTCGCTTCGAGCGGCGCGATCTGCGCGGCGGCGGCGTGCTCATCGACGACAGCTACAACGCCAACCCGCAGTCGATGGAGGCCGCGCTGCGCGCGCTCGCGGAGCTCAAGGGCGCCCACCGCGCGGTCGCGATCCTCGGCGACATGGGAGAGCTCGGCGCGACCTCGGAGGCCGCGCACCGCGAGCTCGGCCGACTCGTGCGCGCGCTCGGCATCGACGTCTTGATCGCGCTCGGTGAGCGCGCGCGGGCGATCGCCGCGAGCGCGCTCGATGCAGGGATGCCGCACGATCGCGTCAGCGTCGCGAGCGACCCCGTCGACGCGGGCCGGCGCGCCGTTGAATTCCTGCAGGAGCAGGACACGGTCTTGGTGAAGGGATCTCGATCCATGCGCATGGAGCGCGTCGTCGAAGCGATCGTCGGGCAAAAGGGGAACTGAATGCTCTACCACCTGCTCTACCCGTACGCCTCCGAGCTCGGCGCGCTCAACGTGATCCGCTACATCACCTTCCGCACCGGCGCCGCCACGCTCACCGCGCTGTTCATCGCGTTCATGGTCGGGCCGCCGCTCATCCGCGCGCTCGAACGCCTGCGCGTGGGTCAGCCGATCCGCGCGATCGGCCCCGATCACCAGAGCAAGGCCGGAACGCCGACCATGGGCGGGCTCTTGATCCTGCTCTCGCTGCTCGTGTCGGTGCTGCTCTGGTCGAACCTCGACAACTACTCGGTGTGGATCGTCGTCGGCATCACCTGCGGCTACGGGCTGCTCGGCTTCATCGACGACTACCGCAAGGTCAAGGCGGGCCACAGCGCGGGAATCTCCGCGCGCGCGAAGCTGTTCTGGCAGGCGGCGATGGCGCTCGCGGTCGCGCTCGCGATCTACCGGCACCCGGGCTTCGACGCGCATCTCGCGGTGCCGTTCTTCAAGAACTTCACCCCCTACCTCGGCGCCTTCTACGTGCCGTTCGCCGCGCTGGTGATCGTGGCGACGAGCAACGGCGTGAATCTCACCGACGGCCTCGACGGCCTCGCGATCGGACCGGTGCTGATCGCGGCCGGCACGTTCCTGATCCTCGCGTACGCGGCGGGCCACGCGGGCATCGCGGAGTACCTCGCGATCAAGTACGCGCCCGGCAGCGGCCACCTCGCGATCTTCTGCGGCGCGCTGATCGGCGGAGGCCTCGGATTCCTCTGGTTCAACGCCTCGCCCGCGCAGCTGTTCATGGGCGACGTCGGCTCGCTCGCGCTCGGCGGCGCGCTCGGCACGATGGCCGTGCTGATCCGACAGGAGTTCCTGCTGCTGATCGTCGGCGGCATCTTCGCGATCGAGGCGCTGTCCGTGATGATCCAGGTCGCGTCGTTCCGCTTCACGGGCAAGCGCGTGTTCCTGATGGCGCCGATCCATCACCACTTCGAGAAGCTCGGCTGGCCGGAGCAGAAGATCGTGGTCCGCTTCTGGATCGTGTCCGCGATCCTCGGCCTCGTCGCGCTGTCGACGCTGAAGCTTCGCTGATGCGCGAGCTCGCGAATCAGAAGGTGCTCGTGCTCGGGCTCGGCCTGACCGGGCTGAGCGCCGCGAACTTCTGCAGCGCGCGGGGTGCGCGCGTGACCGCCGCCGACGAGCGCGGCGAGGGCGAGCTCGGCGACCTCGAGCGGCTCGATGCCAAGGTCGAGCGCCGGCTCGGCCGGCCGTTTCCCGATCCGGGCGACTTCGATCTCGTGGTGCCGAGCCCGGGCATCGCACCCGAGCGCTACCGCACGCGCGCGCGCCGCGTCTGGGGCGACATCGAGATCGCCGCGCGCGCACTGTCGGCCCCGATCATCGCGGTGACGGGCACCAACGGAAAGTCGACCACGGTGCGGCTGATCGAGGCCATGCTCGTGGCCGCGGGCGTGCGCGCGCGGGCCGCGGGAAACGTCGGGACACCCGCGCTCGAGCTCGTCGGCGAGCCGCTCGACTTCGCGGTGCTCGAGGTCTCGTCGTTCCAGCTCGAGAGCGTCGAGGCGTTCCGACCGAGCATCGCCGTGATCCTGAACATCACCCCGGATCACCTCGATCGGCATCACGGCTTCGACGCGTACGTGGCCGCAAAGGGCAGACTGCTCGCGAACCAGCGCGAGACCGACACCGCGGTGCTGCATCTCGACGACCCGAACGTCGCGGCGCTCGCCGCCCGCACGCGCGCCCGCGTGTTCCCGTTCCGCACCAGCGGGCCGGTCGAGCCGGGCGCGTACCTCGACGCGGGCGCAGTCATTCTCGCCGAGCGCGGCGCGCCGAGGCTCCGGATTCCGCTCGACGCGATGCGGCTCGCGGGCGCGCACAACCGCGAGAACGCGCTCGCGGCGCTCGCCGCGGTGCACGTTGCGGGCGTCGACGCGATGCGCGCCGCGAGCGCGCTCGCGAGCTTCGAGGCGCTGCCGCACCGCAGCGAGCTCGTCGCCGAGATCCGCGGCGTCCGCTACGTGAACGACTCCAAGGCCACCAACCCGGGCGCCGCGATCCGCTCGCTCGCGGGCTACAGCGAGCCGGTGATCTGGATCGCCGGTGGGCGCGACAAGCACCTCGATTTCGCGGAGCTCGCAGACGCCGCGCAGCGGCGGGTGCGCGCCGCCGTGCTGATCGGCGAGGCCGCGAAGAAGCTCGCGGGCGCGCTCGCGGGGCGCGTCGAAACCTCGACATCCGCGTCCCTCGAAGAGGCCGTCGCGCGCGCGGCGCAGATTGCGCGCGCGGGGGAGGTGGTGCTGCTCGCGCCCGCCTGCGCGAGCCAGGACCAGTTCCGCGATTTCCAGCAGCGGGGCGAGCGCTTCTGCGCGGCCGTCGCCGAGCTGCAGCAGCGAGGCGCGCCGTGAGCTCGCGCGCGCCGCGCCGCTATTCGCCGCGCTCGCGCGCCGAGCGCACAGCGCGCGCACCCGACCGGCTCCGCGCGAATGCGCTCGACGGCGGCGTGATCGCCGCGGTCTCGATCCTCACGGGCATCGGTCTCGTGATGATCTACAGCCTCACCGCCCCGCTCGCGAGCTCGAGCGCGATGCCGCCGCAGTTCACGCGCCAGCTGCTCGCACTCGCGGTGAGCCTGCTCGCGCTGATCGCCGCGTTGCGCATCCCGCTCGCATTCTGGCGGCGGCTCGCTTGGCCGCTCTGGGGGATTTCGCTCGCGCTGCTGTTCGCCACGCTGCTCGTGGGCGTCGAAGTGAACGGCGCGCGCCGCTGGCTCGCGCTGCCGGGATTCCGACTGCAGGCCGCCGAGCTTGCGAAGCTCGCGACCCTGCTCGCGGTTGCGGAGTTCTTGACGCGCACGGCGTCTCGGCGCGCGCGCCTGAAGCCCGTGATCGGCGCGGCCGCGCTGTGCTCGGCGCCGGTGCTGCTGCTGCTGCTGCAGCCGAACTTCGGCAGCGCGCTCGTGCTGCTGGCGTCGGTCGGCGTGCTGCTGTTCAGCGCGGGCATTGCGATGCGGCGGCTGCTCGCACCCGCCGCGCTCGCGATCACAGGCGCGCTCGTCTACATCGCGCTGCGCCCCTACGCGCGCGTGCGTTGGACGGGCTTCCTCGATCCCTGGGCGACGGCTTCGCGCGAGGGATTCCAGCTCGTGCAGTCCTTCGTCGCGTTCGGGCGCGGCGGGCTGTTCGGCGTCGGCCTCGGCGGCGGCCGGCAGAAGCTCTACTACCTGCCGGAGGCGCACACGGATTTCATCCTCGCGGGCATCGCCGAGGAGCTCGGGCTCGTCGGCGTGCTACTCGTGCTCGGCGCGTTCGCGGCATTCGTATGGGCAGGCGCGCGCATCGCGAGGCGCGCCGAGGATCCGTTCGCGGCGCTCGTCGCGATCGGCATCACCGCGCTGATCGGCAGCCAGGCCGCGGTCAACGCGGCGGTCGTGATGGGCCTGCTGCCGACGACGGGCTTCACGCTGCCGTTCGTCTCCTACGGCGGCAACTCGCTGCTGGTCTGCGCGCTCGCCGTCGGCATCCTGCTGCGGATCGGCGCCTGCGAGGCGGCGCCGCATGCGGCGCGCATCGGCGGTGCGTCGCGTCGGGGGCTCGCGCGGCCATGACGGGTGCCGAGCGCAGATCGCGCCGGAGGGCCGGGTCGTGACGGGCGCGGAGCGCAAGTGGCGCTGGGTGGTCGCGGGCGGCGGAACGGGAGGCCACGTCACGCCCGCGCTCGCGCTCGCCGAGCAGATCCGCGCGCGCGGCGACAC
>DASPGF010000523.1:0-2265 GCA_035620755.1 Myxococcota bacterium | reverse complement strand
GCCGGGCGTTGCAGCGGGCTACGTGCTGTTCAGCCCGCTGCTCGCGGGGGCGAGCTACCTCTTGAACAACGACGGCGAGATCGTGCACCTGTGGAACAGCGCGTATTCGCCCGGCGGCGGACAGCACCTGCTCCCGAACGGAAATCTGCTGCGCACGGGTCGCGACCCCGATCAGCTCGGCTTCCGAGCGGGCGGCACGGGCGGAATTCTCCAGGAGCTCGACTGGAACGGCGCCGTCGTCTGGGAGTGGCGGCTCTCGAATGCGACCCAGGTACAGCATCACGACGTGGAGCCGCTGCCCAACGGCAACCCGCTCGTGCTCGCGTGGGAGGTGAAGACCGCCGAGGATGCGCGGCGCGCGGGGCGCCGCGCGGAGTCGATCCCCGAGCAGGGCCTCTGGCCCGACTGGCTGCTCGAGATCGAGCCCGTGCGTCCCGACGGAGCCGACATCGGTGGAGCCAACGTCGTCTGGGAGTGGCACAGCTGGGATCACCTCGTGCAGAACCACGACCCCGCCGCCGAGAATTACGGCGATCCTGCCGCGCATCCCGGTCGCCTCGACATCAACGCGGGCGCCGACGCGCCCGAGATCAGCGCCGACGAGCTCGCGCAGCTGCAGGCGCTCGGCTACGTGCCCGACGACGCGACGCCCGAAGACCTGCGCAGCGACTTCCTGCACACCAACGCGGTTCGCTACCACCCGCGGCTCGATCGGATCGCGCTCTCCGTGCCCGAGCTCGGCGAGATCTGGATCATCGACCACTCGACGACGACCGAGCAGGCGCGCGGCCCGCGCGGGGATCTGCTCTACCGCTGGGGCAATCCAGCGATCTACGCGCGCGGCGACGCAGCCGCGCAGCGGCTGTTCGGCCAGCACGACGTGCGCTGGATTCCCGACGGGTGGGAAGGCGCGGGAAATCTCACGCTGTTCAACAACGGCGACGGGCGCCCGTCCGGGTCGTTCTCCTCGGTCGACGAGTGGACGCCGCCGCTCGGCCGCGACGGGCGTTACGCGATCGCCGACGGCGAGCCTTACGGACCCGCGCAGCTGCGCTGGCAGTACGTGGCTCCGACCCCGAGCGACTTCTTCTCGCCGTTCATCTCGAGCGCCGAGCGCCTCGCGAACGGCAATACGCTGATCTGCTCGGGGGTCGGCGGCCAGCTCTTCGAGGTGACGCGCGCGGGCGAAGTCGTCTGGGAATACCGCAACCCCTTCAGCGGCGAGGTGCGCAACCGCGACGGCACGATGCCCCAGCCCGGCCTCGACAAACGCCCGTACGCGGTGTTCCGAGCGACGCGCATCGCCGAGGACCACCCCGCGCTCGCGCAGCGCCGGCTCGGCGCGCTCGATCCGCAGCCCGCCTGGTTCGACTACGCGGCCACAGCAGGCGGCGCTGCGCGATGAAGCGCGGCGCGGCCTGGCTCGCCGATCGCCTCGGCGGAGCCGGCGATCCCGTCGCCATCGACGGCGGAATGGGCACCCAGCTCCAGCGCAGCGGCGTTCCGATGCACGGCAAGGTCTGGAGCGGCGCCGCCGTGCTCACGCACCCCGAGGCGGTGCGGCGCGCGCACGAGGACTTCATTCGCGCGGGCGCCGAGGTCATCATCACCAACACGTTCGCGGCGGGTCGACACATGCTCGAGCCGGGTGGGCTCGGCGAGCACGTGCGCGCGATCAACACGCAGGCCGTGCACCTCGCGCAGCAAGCGCGCGACGCGGTCGCGGAGCGGCCGGTTGCGATCCTCGGATCGATCTGCGAGTGGGCGTTTCCGGGCGAGAGCCGCTGGAGCACGCCCGCGGGCGTCGCCGAGTCCGCGGCCGAGCAGGCGCAGCTGCTCTGCGCGGCCGGCGTCGACGCGCTCGCGCTCGAGATGTGCCAGCGGGTCGAGCTCTCGAGCGCCGTGGTCGAGGCCGCGTTGCAGACCGGCCTGCCGATCTGGATCGGCGTGTCCGCGCGCCGCCGTCCCGGCGCCGCCGAGATCGCGAGCTTCGATTTCCCCGAGCGCGATCTCGACGAGCTCGTTCGCGCGCTCGCGCGGTATCCCGCGATGCTGCTGGCCGTGATGCACACGCCGGTGCCCGATGTCGCCGAGGCGCTCGACGGGGTGCGCCGGCACTGGCAGGGCGCGCTCGGCGTCTACCCGGAGTCGGGCTATTTCGAGATGCCCAACTGGCGCTTCGTCGACGTGATCGCGCCCGACGCGCTAGCCGAAGCCGCGAAAGCGTGGCTGCGCGCGGGCGTGCGCGCGATCGGCGGATGCTGC
>DASPGF010000522.1:0-10709 GCA_035620755.1 Myxococcota bacterium | reverse complement strand
GAAGCGACGAGCCGGACGTCGGCTGGAACGACTGGTTGGGCGTCAACCGGATCATTGGCGCTGGGCAAACGTGAAGTTCTTGTTGCTGACGTGAACATGCCATGAATCGCCACGCGACGTAAAAAACGCATCGAAATGCTGCTTGTTTGACGGTTCATCCGCAATGAGCAGGTGTCCGTTTGGAGCTACGCAATCTGCCGACATCGCAAGTACGCGCATCCGATCGGCGAGGCCACGGAACATGTGCAGCGTTCGGTCAAGAATGACGACGTTGAACAGTTTATCTGGCAGATAGCCCAGCAAGTCCGCTACGACCCCAATCACTGGAATGCCCTCGCGACTTGCCGCCTGACACATCTGCTCCACACCGGTTCGAGATTGATCCACGCCGACAACACGATGCCCTTTTCGAGCAACCATGAGCGAATCTCTACCTTGCCCGCAACCGAGATCAAGAACTGAAAGCTGCGATCCACAGTAGCGCTCGAAGAATTCTACAAACTCCGGAAAGGGATCTCCGCACACCTTTGGATCTCGCTGATACAGTTTCTCGTAGTCGGTCACGTTCTTGACGCCCAACCAGTATTCGACAGACCCGCATGATACGGAAAACGCGGCTTCGCGGTCAGTATAAATCGGTGTTGGGGCTCGGGCTTGGGCGGGGCAAGCTGCCGGCTTTCCTCGGATTGCGATGGAATCTGCGGCGGACGGCACCTGATCATGCAGTTCTCGAAAATTCGGGCGACGGGTAATCGGATCCGATGTTGCGCGTGCGGAAAGACGCCTGCGGGGCGGGGCGTCGACGCGGTAGGCACGGCCGTGCAGCCGATGGAGCGCATCAACCCATAGCCAGCTCGCGGCCCGCGCCTCAGCTCTGCAGCGCGGCGAGGCGTCGCTGAAGAAACCGGCGCTCCGGCTCCTGTTGGGTGAGCGCGAGCGCTCGTGTGTAGGCGGCACGCGCTTCCGCGTGGCGATCGAGCCGGCGGCACAGCTCGGCGCGCGCGGAGTGCGTGAGGTGGTAGTCGGCGAGCTCGCCGCGCGCGAGCAGTGCGTCGATCAGGGCGAGGCCCGCCTCGGGACCGTCGCGCATCGCGATTGCGACGGCGCGGTTGAGCGCAATCACGGGCGAGGCGTCGACGCGCGCGAGCAGGTCGTAGAGCGCGACGATCTGCGCCCAGTCGGTCGCGGCGGCGTCCGCGGCCTCGGCGTGCACGGCGGCGATCGCGGCCTGCAGCGTGTAGGGACCGAGGCGGCGCGACGCGAGCGCGCGCTCGACGAGCGCGATGCCTTCGGCGATCTGCTCGCGATCCCAGAGCGTGCGGTCCTGGTCGTCGAGCAGGATCAGCTCGCCGTCGTCCGTGCTGCGCGCGGCGCGGCGCGATTCGTGCAGCAGCATCAGCGCGAGCAGGCCGAGCACCCCGGCCTCGGGAAGCAGCTCGGCGAGCAGGCGGCCGAGCCGGATGGCCTCGCCCGAGAGGTCGCGCCGCGTCACCGCGTCGCCCGAGGATGCGGAGTAGCCCTCGTTGAACACGAGGTACACCACGCGCAGCACGCTATCGAGGCGCTCGGGCAGCTCGCCGCGTGCGGGCACCTCGTAGGGAATGCGCGCGGCGCGGATCTTGTTCTTCGCGCGCACGATGCGCTGCGCGATCGCCGAGGGCTTGACGAGGAACGCACGCGCGATCTCTTCGGTGCTGAGATCGCAGATCTCGCGCAACGTGAGCGCGACCTGGGCGTCGGGCGGCAGCGCGGGATGGCAGCAGGTGAAGACGAGCCGCAGCCGGTCGTCTTCGATCTCCTCTTGCTCGCCCGGCTCGGCGGTGCTCGCCGCTTCGAGCGCATCGGCGCTGCGATCGCGGTCATCGAGCCGCGCGCGCTTGCGGATGCGATCGATTCCTTTGAAGCGCCCGGTCGAGACGAGCCACGCGCGCGGGTTCGCGGGAACGCCGTCGCGCGGCCACTGCTCGACGGCGGCGCGAAACGCGTCGTGCAGCGCGTCTTCGGCGAGATCGAAATCGCCGAGCAGGCGGATCAGGCTCGCGAACACGCGGCGCGATTCGCTTCGATAGAGCGCCTCGGCGACGGCCCGTGCTTCGGCCGCGGGGTCGCGCGCGCCTGCCGAAGCGCCGCGCGCGTTCAACGCGGAATCGCGCGCGTCTGTCGAAACGCCGCCCGCGTCCACCGCTTCGTCGCGCACACTCGCCGCATCGCCCGTCTCGTCGAGCTCGTCCATCGCTGCCCGTCGCGCGGTCCCGCTCGGACGCATTCGCGCCTCCCTCACTTGCATCCGACTCGCGTTCCGCCTCCGCATGCTCCTCGCGTTCAGAGCTCGACGAGCGTCTTGAATCCGCCCCAGAACATGCGCTTGCCATCGAAGGGCATCGCGCCACGCTTCATCATCTTTTCCATGCGCGGGTCCTTCATCACCTTGGCGTTGACGCGATCGCGCTGCGCGCGCGACTTGTAGGCGATCCACGAGAACACGACGGTCTCGCTCGGCTTGAGCTTCACGCTCTGCGGAAACGAGGTGAGCTTGCCGGGCTTGACGTCGTCGGCCACGCACTCGACGATCTCGAGCGCGCCGTGCTCGCGCCAGACCCGTCCCGCCTTCTGCGCGAGCCGGCGGTAGGCGGCGATGTTTTTCTTGGGGACGGGGATCACGAAGCCATCTACGTAACGCGACATGTCGGCTCTCCTTCTCTCGTATTCTCGATCGCGATTCGGCTCAGCCGCGCGCTCCGCGCTCAGGTCTCCGCGAGCGCCTTCAGGCTCGCGAGGCCGGCCACGAACTCGCGGCCGATCATCTTGTCCGCATCGAACACGAGCTGCATGAGCTTCGCACAGTAGGGCCGCGGGCCGTAGATCGCCCAGGTGACGAGCGTCTCCTTGCCCTGGGGCTCGAGCGTGAACTCGACGGTGTTGTGCGCCTCGAACGGCTCGATGAAGTGCATCGCGATCACCACCCGCGACGGCGGCGAGCTTTCGACGATCTCCATGCGCCCCTGGCCGATCTCGCGGTTGCCGCTCCACTCGTAGACGGCGCCCTTGCCGCTCGCCGAACCGGAATGGATGCGCCGCATCGCGGGATCCTTCTTCTCCCAGGGCGACCAGGTCTGCTGCTGATGCAGATCGTTGATCAGCGGAAAGATCTTCTCGCTCGGCGCGGCGATCGTCGTGGAGCGCTGCACGCGAAACGTTCCAGGCTGGGTCGCGGCGTAGATCAGGACCGCCGCGACCGCTGCGACGACAGCGATTGCGATGTACTTGAGCATCACGCACTCCTTCGGTCGAGCGCTGCGGGTCGATTCGAGCGCACGGGCGGCGAGAGCTCGCCGAGCGCCGCCTCCCGATGCGAGCGCCGCGCTAGCGGCACTTCGCCTGCATCTCGGAGAAGCCCGCCGCGGCCTGCTGCACGTCTTCGGGGAAATCCTCCATCTCCTGCACCTGGCGGATCTCGATCACCTCGTTGTCCGAGCCCGGACAGCGCTTGGCCCACTCGACGGCCTCGCGCTTCGAATCCACCTGGATCATCCAGTAGCCGCCGAGCACCTCCTTCGTCTCGATGAACGGCCCGTCGGTGACGCGCGGCTTTCCGCCCTCGAACGAGACGCGCGCGCCCATCGACGGCGGATGCAGCCCGTCGAGCGCGAGCAGCACGCCGGCCTTCTGCAGCGCCTCGTTGTACTCCATCATCTTGGCGACCGCCTCGGCGTCGGGCACCGTTCCGGGCGCGGCCTTCTCGTAGCCCTTGGGGATCATCAGCATCATGAATCGCATGCTCGTCGCTCCTCGATCGCGGCGCGCGGCTGCGCGCGCGATCCGTAACGCGTGTCGTGCCGAAGGGCCGGCTCGATCGGCCGCACCTCGATGCTGCCGAGCCGCGCCGAAGGCCACTTCGACGCCACGCGAATCGCCTCGTTGAGATCCTTCGCCTCGATCAGGAAGAAGCCGCCGAGCGTCTCCTTGGTCTCCGCAAACGGGCCGTCGGTGATCGATGGCGCCCCGTTGCGCACGCGCACGGTCGTGGCGGTCTCCACGCTCTGCAGCGCGTGCGTGAGGATCAGCTGGCCGCTCTGCTGCAGCGCCTGGACGTAGTCGAGCGTCTCGCCGCGCAGCGCCTCCCACTCCGCGCGCGACAGCGCGTCGAGCTGCTGCTCCTGCTCGTAGGCGAGGCATAGGTACTTCATCGCGTGCTCCCCGGTCGCCTGACTGGCGCCTCTGTACTGGATGGTCGTTCGAGGGGTATTCGAATCGACAGCCCAGGCGGAATCAATTTCCGGGAGTCTCGCATCATCGGGGGGCCTGCGCCCACAGCCGGCGGGCCTCCGCGAGCCCGCCGATGGCGCCGACCGCGAGCGTCGTGACCGCGAACACGAGCAGCGAGAAGCCGATCGCCTGCGGGCCCGCGACACCGAGCGCGGGCAGCGTCAGCAGCGCAGCGCCCTCGCGCACGCCGATCCCGGCGACGCTGATCGGCAGCATCGCGGCGAGCATCATCGCGGAGCGGATCCAGCCGAGCGAGACGAGCGGTGCATTCATGTCGATCGCGGCTGCGAGCGCGCCGAATCCCGCGACGCCGAGCAGATGGGCGAGCAGCGAGAGCGCGATGATGTGCGCCGCGGCCGCGGCGCGCATCTCGCGCCAGCTCGCGAGCTCGTCGATCAGCCGCTCGACGCGTCGCGCGAGCTGCGACGGCAGCGCGCGGTGGACCGCCGCGGGCAGGAGCTCGCGCGCTCCGGCGAGCACGAGCGCGATCGGCACGCCGAGTGCGGCGACGACGACTCCCATTGCGATCAGCCATACCTCCGCGCGAGGCGGCGCGTCCAGCAGCCAGAAGCACGCGCCGACGAGCGCCAATGCCAGGGTCGCGACGACGCGGTCCATCGCGATCGCGATCGTCGCGGCGCTGAGCCGGCCGCGGAGCTGACCGAGCTGGAACACGCGGATCGCGATCGCACCGACGCTACCGGCGGGCACGAACAGCCCGTAGAACCGAGCCACGAGGTTGATCTCGAACAGCTGCGCGGTCGACAGACCCAGGGCGTGGTGGTCGGCGATCACCCGGAGCCGCAGCGCGACGAGCCAGTGCGCGAGCAGCGAGAGCGCGAGGCCCGCGAGCGCCCACCCGAGATCGCAGCCGCGCAGCACCGAGGCGACCTCGGCGAGCGGCACCTTCCGGAACAGCAGCGCGAGGATCGCGCCGCCGGCCGCGAGCCGAGCGAGGCGGCGCAGCCCGACACGCGCTCGCGTCGCAGCCTCGCCTGGCTTCGCCGCGTGGGCGTGAGCCGGCTCGTCGAGTGAGCTCACGATCCGTTCTGACTCCGTGCGCGCCGGAAGATCGCGCGGCCCGACATTCCGGCCGCGGGCTCGTAGCCGAGCGCGTCGAGGATCGACGGGGCCACGTCGAGCACGCTCGCGCGCTCCACGACCACCTCGAAGCGCGGGTCGAGCAGCGCGAGGAACGCGTTCTCGGTGTCGAAGTGCGGCAGGTGGCCGTGGTTTCCCTTGTGGCGCGGATCCCGCAGCCGGCTGCGCTGCATCGGATCGACGAGCCCGAGCCAGAGGTTTGCGAGCGCGTGGTGGAAGTCGTGCGGAAAGAAGATGTGCCCGGGGTCGAGGTAGAAGAACGTTTCCCCATAGCTCGCGTCCTTGAGGGGTACGCCGTAGCGATGCATCTCGCCGTAGCCCAGCAGCGTGCCGTTCTCGATCTCCGACAGCATCTGCGTGATCGCGCGCCGCGCGTCTTCGCTGTGGAACCAGAATCGGGCGTTCGAGACCTCGGTGAAGTAGCTGTAGGAGTCGCGCGGCAGGCCGAGCTCGCGCAAGCGCTGACGCAGATCCACGGATGCGCGAATCGCTTCGTGTCCGTGGTCCGAAAGCAGCATCAGCGAGCGGTCGGTGGCCTTGCACTTCGCGTGGAGCGCGCGCAGGAAGCCGTCGATGCGTCGATAGTAGGCGCGCACGGCTGCGGGTCGATCGAGGTTCCACTGCTGAAACCGGTCGAGCGAATAGAGCTCGAGCATCTCCACGACGTACGGGCCGCTGCAGAGGTCTCGCAGCACGCTGCGCATCGGGTCCATCGCGCTGCTGAATCGATAGCGGCAGCGCGGGGCGCCTACGACCGAGAAGATCGAGGGCGCGCCGCCGATCTCGACGAGCGCCTCGGGCCGGCCGAGACGCCGCTGATACTTGGAGCGCGTGATCGCGAATTGACGCCTGCGCCGCGGCGGAATCGCCGCGAGATCGTAGCTGCGCGTCAGCAGGTGGAGCAGGCTCTGGAACGTGGTCGTGACCGCGTCGGGCAGCAGGTCGGCGAGAGCGCCGCGCCCATTCGCGGCGCCCGCGCTCTCGAGCCGGACGCCCCATCTTCCATGGAGCGTCGGATCCACCCCGGTAACCAGCGTGGGGTAGAGCTCGTTGCTCGGCAGGTTGACCAGACGCTGCCACGGGCAGCCGCGCAGCTGCTCGGCGATGAATGGGGTGCTCTCGTCGTCGACTCGCCGCAGGTCTAGGCCGCTCGTGTAACACACGACGAGCGCCTTCAATTGCGCGGCTTCCCCGCTCGCGGATCGATCCACGCAGTGCCCTCCCGCGCGCTGCTCGAGCGCGCATCAGCGAGCCGTGCCCAGCGGGGCGACGAGATCAGGGTCGGGAGCAGTGCCGAGTCCAGTGCCAGCGCAAGATCCGAGAGCCGCGGCGAGCCAAGTGCCAGCGGAAGACTCAACAGCCGCGCCGATCCCAATGCGAGCGCACGATCAGGCGGCCGCGCAAATCCAGGCGCCCGTGAAAACGTAGCGATCTGCGAGCGCAAAGCGACCGTCGAGCACGCGCCGGCCGAATGGTGCGGGGGCATCGCCCCTCACGATCCGCGCCTCGAAGCTCCGCGCCTCGAGGTCGAGCGCGATCTCGACGTCGTGGAAATCGAGCCAACGCCGCGTGATCGGGTAGTAGCACTTGAAGGTCGCCTCCTTGGCCGAGAAGATCAGCTTCCAGAGCGCGGGCGCGCGGGAAGGGTGGGTGCGCTGCGTGCGCGCGATCTCGCTCTCGCGGCACACGTAGGCGGCGAGCCGGCGCTCCAGCGGGTCGGCGCGCTCGACGTCGACGCCCAGCGCGGCGATCCGGTCCGCGCGCGCGACCGCAGTAAAACAGCATTTGTCCGAATGGGATATGGCACCGACCACGGCGGGGGGCCACGCGGGCGAGCGATCGCTGCGCGGCAGCAGCGGAAAATCGCGGATGCCGAGCTGCTCGAGTGCGCGCCGCGCACAGACGCGGCCCGCCGTGAACTCTCGGCGTCGCTTCTCGGACGAGCCCGCGACGCAGTCGCGCTCGGGCTCCATGAGGTCGCCCGTCCAATCTTCGGGCGCGGCGAGCGCGGTCACCACGCCGTCGGGCATCAGCGAGGCGACGAGCGCATGCGCGGCGGTGAGCTCGCTTGCTTGCATCGCAAGATCGATCGTAGCCGTTCGGCGCGATTCGCCGCGAGCAGCATCGTCGGCGCTCGTGGACATCATTGCAATTTCGCTGCGGGCACTGGACCGACCCGCATCAGCGAGTAATCTCCAGCCCGAGACCCCCCTCCGCCTCGATGCAACGAAAACGGGAAACCCCTGCCTCGAAACGCGCTCATCGATGACATGCGGGCCGAGCGAGAGCCGATCGCGATCTGCGGCATCGGCTGTCGCATGCCCGGCGGCGCGCGCGACGCGGCCGCGTTCTGGCAGCTGTTGCGCGACGGAGTCGACGCGATCCAGGAGATTCCCGCGGATCGCTGGAACGTCGAGACCTTCTATGACCCCGAGCCCGGCACGCCGGGCAAGATCAACGCGAAGTGGGGCGGATTCGTAGACGACATCGACCAGCTCGACGCGGAGTTCTTCGGCATCTCGCCGCGCGAGGCGCTGCGCATGGATCCGCAGCAGCGGCTGCTGCTCGAGGTCGCCTGGGAGGGCCTCGAGGATGCGGGTGTGCTGCCGAGCGCGATCGCCGGCACACACGTCGGTGTGTTCGTCGGCCTATCGAGCACGGACTACATGCTGCTCGCACAGGGAGAGACGGATCTCTCGAAGATCGACGCGCACACGAATACGGGCGCCGCGATGTCGATCGCCGCGAATCGCATCTCCTACGTGCTCGACCTGCGCGGGCCGAGCATCGCCGTCGATACCGCCTGCTCGTCGTCGCTGGTCGCGGTGCACCTCGCCTGCCAGAGCCTCTGGAACGGTGAAGCATCGCTCGCGCTCGCGGGCGGCGTGAACGTGCTGATCAAGCCCGAGCCCTACGTGGGCTTCAGCCGCCTCTCGATGCTCTCGCCCGACGGCCGTTGCCGCGCGTTCGACGCGCGCGCGAACGGATTCGTGCGCAGCGAGGGCGCGGCGCTCGTGGTCCTCAAGCCGTACGCGCGCGCGCTTGCCGACGGCGATCGGATCTACGCGATCGTGCGCGCGACGGCGGTCAACCAGGACGGCCGCACCAACGGGCTCACGGTTCCGAACGGCGACGCGCAGCAGCAGCTCGTGCGCGAGGCTTGCCGCCTCGCCGGAATCGAGCCGCGCGAGCTGCAGTACGTCGAGGCGCACGGCACCGGCACGCTGGTCGGCGATCCGATCGAGGCGCGCGCGCTCGGCACGGCACTCGCGGAGGGCCGAGCGGATGGCGAGACCTGCGCGATCGGCTCGGTCAAGACGAACATCGGCCATCTCGAGCCCGCGGCCGGCATCGCGGGCCTGATCAAGGTCGCGCTCGCGCTGCGCCACGGCCTGATTCCGCCGAGCCTGCACTTCGAGGCGCCGAATCCGAACATCCCGTTCGACGAGCTCAAGCTGCAGGTGCAGACGAAGCTCGCGCCGTGGCGCGAGACGGGGCGGCCGCCGCTCGCGGGCGTGAACTCGTTCGGCTTTGGCGGCACGAACGCGCACGCGGTGCTCGAGGCGGTGCGCGCGCCGAGCCCGGCGCGCGACTCGAGCGCGGAGCGAGCGACCGCGGGCGAGCGCCCGAGCCTGGTCGTGCTCTCGGCGCGCAGCGCCGACGCGCTCGCGCTGCACGCGCGGCGCTGGCGCGAATTCCTCGAGCCGAAGGGACCCGGCGGCGACGTTTCGCTCGCCGACGTCTCTTACACATCGCTTCTGCGCCGCGATGCGCTCGAGCACCGCGTCGCGATCGCGGCCGCGGATCGCGCCGAGCTGCTCGAGAAGCTCTCCGCGTTCGCAGAGGGCGAGCGCCGCGCGGGCATCAGCGCGGGGCGCGCTGCGCCGGACAAGCCGCCGCGGCTCGCGTTCGTCGCCTCGGGCCAGGGGCCGCAGTGGTGGGGGATGGGACGGCAGCTGCTCGAGAGCGAGCCCGAGTTCCGCGCGGTCGTCGAGCGCGCGGACGCCATCGTGCGCGAGCTCGGATCGTGGTCGCTGCTCGAGGCGCTGCGCGCGCCCGAGGCGGCGTCGCGAATCGCGCAGACCTCGATCGCGCAGCCGTGCATCTTCGCGCTGCAGGTCGGGCTCGCGCGTTTGCTCGAGCGGCACGGCGTCGAGCCCGAGGCGCTCGTCGGCCATAGCGTCGGCGAAGTCGCCGCGGCTTACCTCGCGGGCGCGCTCGATTTCGAGCAGGCGACGCGCGTCATCTTCCACCGCGGGCGCTGCATGGACTTCGCGGACGCGCACGGGCGCATGCTCGCCGCGGGGCTGAGCGCCGCGGACGCCGAGCCGTTCGTGCGCGCCTACGGCGACCGCATCTCGCTCGCGGCGAGCAACGGGCCGAGCGCGGTCGCATTCTCGGGCGATCGCTCGGCGGGGCCGGAGACCAAGCATGCGCTGGCCGAGGGCCAACGACGCATCGATTCGATCGCCCTGGTTCACGAGCAGCTCTACGGCTCCAGCAACCTGTCGGCGGTCAATCTGGCGCGCTACACCGAGGCTTTGATTCCGGAGCTGTGTCGTGCCAGCGGCGTATCGGAGCAGGTGGCGGTGCGGCTCGAGCTGGTCGACGTGGAGCTGGTGCCGGAGCGCGCCATTCCCTGCGCGCTGGTGATCAGCGAGCTGGTGACGAATGCGCTCAAGCACGCCTTCCCGGAGGGTCGCCCCGGGATCCTCACGGTGCGCCTCGAGCGTGTGCCCGATGCGCGCCTGCGCCTGACCGTGACCGACGACGGCATCGGGCTCAAGCGTGACTTTCCGACCGAGGCCCCCGACAGTTT
The DNA here is from genome assembly GCA_035620755.1 of Myxococcota bacterium. Lineage (GTDB taxonomy): Bacteria > Myxococcota_A > UBA9160 > UBA9160 > SMWR01 > JACZVU01. Next base: position 523 of record DASPGF010000522.1, on the reverse strand, counting down.
GGGCCTGGATTTGGTCGCGATTTTTGCCAAGCAGCTCGATGCGGAGCTGGAGGTCAAGCGCGAGGCTGGTACCTGCTTCGTGCTCACGTTTCAGGAGGGAGAAGCATGAGCCTGGCTGCCACGATTATCGAAGCCCATGGTCCGCGCGTATTGATCGTCGAGGACGAACGTGTCGTGGCGACGCACGTGGAACGGAGCCTACGCGATGCCGGCTACGTGGTGACCGGTATCGCAGCGACCGCCGCCGAGGCGGAAACCCTGGTGCGTAATGAGCCTCCCGACGTGGCTCTGGTGGACATTCGTTTGCGTGGTCGGACCGACGGCTTCGAGATAGCCGAGCGCTTGCGTAGCGAGAGCGACGTGCCGGTCGTGTACATGACAGCGCACACCGACGACGATACGCTGCAGCGCGCGGCGCGCACCGGTGCTTACGGCTACGTGGTCAAGCCGTTCACGATCGGTGAGGTGAAGTGCGCCTTGCAGGTCGCGCTCTACAAGCATCGCATGGATCAGCACCTGGCCG
>DASPGF010000521.1:0-2092 GCA_035620755.1 Myxococcota bacterium | reverse complement strand
GTGCCGATCTCGAGATTCTCTCTCGCGCGGCCCTCGAGGAACGCGACGTAGGAGCTGCGGCGCGCGTCGCCCTCGAAGTTCATCCACTCGTAGCCGAGCACGCGCGAGAGGTCGCCCGCATTCAGGTCGAGCGCGTGCCGGAAGCCCGCGGCCTCGGCGGCCGCGACACACGCCTGCGTGAACTCGGTCGGCTCGCGGCGCCTCACGCGCAGCCTCGCTTCGAGCGCCGTGAAGTCGGGCGCGACGTCGTCCCAGCGCCAGCCCGTGGGCCACTCCTCGAAATCTTCGCGCGCGCCGCGCGTGTAGACCATCCCGTTCACGGAGCCGCTTCCGCCCATCCCGCGGCCCGAGCCGAGGAACACGCGCCGGCCCGCGCAACCGCGCTGCGGCACCGAGAAGCGCTCCGATATGAGCCGGTCGTTCGCGAATGCGTCCTTGTAGCCATCGGCGCGCAGCGTCTCGGGGTGGCTCTCCGCGGGGTCGCCGGCTTCCAGCAGCAGCACGCTGCACGCAGGGTCGGCGGCGAGCTCGGCTGCGACGATGCAGCCCGCCGAGCCCGCGCCGACCACCACGTAGTCGAATTCAGCGTCCGGCATCGAGTGGGGGGAGCGGCAATCGCAAGTTGGAGATGAGCGCTCGACGACGCGGCTGAACGATGGTCGATCGAGGGAAAACGGAGCGCAACATCACGAGTCGCGTTCCGCGATGGTCGAGCGATCGAAGACGGAGCGCGGCGTCACGCGTCGCGCGGTGCGCGCCGCACGCGCGTTCGGGCGAGCTCGACGAGCGCAGCCGCCTTCGCCGCGAAGCCGCGTCCATAGATCAGCCGGATCGCGCCGCGCGCGAGCTCGTAATCCGATTCTCTGACGGGAAACAGGCGGTTCGCGCGGTGCAGCGGCAGCCGATCCGCGAGCACCGACTTCACGTTGGTGAATGCGCGCAGGCCGTCGCGCGCGTTGAGCCGCCCGAAGCCCGAGTGCTTCACGCCCCCGAACGGCAGATCCTGCGCCATGTAGCACAGGCCGAAGTCGTTGATGCAGGTGCTGCCCGCGACGAGCTGCTCGGCGATGCGCCGCGCGCGCCGCGCGTCGCGGCTCATCACGCTCGACGAGAGCCCGAACGCGCTCGCGTTCGCGATGCGCACCGCCTCGGCGTCGTCGCGCACGCGCTGCAGCAGCATCACGGGCCCGAAGAGCTCCTCGTGCAGGATGCGCGCATCGGGGTCGACATTGCGCAGCACCGTAGGCCCGAAGTACTGCCCCCGCGCGCCGTGTACGCGCTTGCCCCCGACGAGCAGCACCGCACCCGCCGCGACGGCCTCGTCGACCATGTGCTCGATCTTGTCGAGCTGGAGCGGCGAGACGATCGCACCGACGTCGACGCGCTCGCCCTCGCGCGAGGCCCCCACGCGCAGCGCGCGCGTGAGCTCGACCACGCGCCGCTCGAATGCGTCGTAGATACCGTCGAGCACGAGCACGCGCTCGGCCGCCATGCAGTTCTGGCCCGCGTTGATGAACACCCCGTTGAGCGCCGCGTGCGCACTCTGCTCGAGGTCGGCGTCGTCGCAGACGATCAGCGGATCCTTCCCGCCGAGCTCGAGGATCACGGGCGTGAGCTTCTCGGCGGCTGCGCGCAGCACCTCGCGCCCGTTCTCGACGGAGCCCGTGAACACGATCAGATCCACGTCCGAGCCTGCGAGCGCGCGCCCGGTCTGCGCGAAGCCGTTGACGATCCGGACGAGGTCGGTCGAGAATCCCGCCGCGGCAAAGAGCTCGTCGAAGATGCGCTGGAAGCCGCGCGACGACCACGCGGTCCACTCGGAGGCCTTCACGACGACCGCGTTGCCGGCCATCAGCGCGGAGATCGTCGGGCCGAAGATGTTCTGGAACGGATAGTTCCAGGGGCAGATCACGCCGATCACGCCGCGCGGCGGAAACTCGATCCACGCCTTCTTGTGCAAGAGCAGGCCAGACGAGACGCGCTCGGGCCGCAGGTGCTTCGCGCCGTGGCGGATCGTCCAGCGCAGCTTCTCGCAGACCGGCCAGATCCCGCCGAGCATCGCGTTCTCGCGCGTCTTGCCCGAGTCGGCGAC
>DASPGF010000520.1:0-2013 GCA_035620755.1 Myxococcota bacterium | reverse complement strand
GCCCGCCGCAAACCCTGAGTCAGCGGTTGGATAACCGACGCCGCGCTGATGCGCCAGCGATCGCGCTCGGCGCTGGGCGCTGCCGCCGCTGTGCCCGGCGCTCGCTCCTCTGGTAGGGTGCCCGCATGTCCGATTCGGTCGTGGCCGCCGCCGAGCAGACGGCCGCGGGTGTGACGCTCTTCGCGCAGAACAGCGACCGGCACGCCGACGAATGCCAGCCATTCCGGCAGTTCTCCGAGGCGAACCATCCGCCGGGATCGATGCTGCGCTGCAGCCACATCGCTATTCCGCAGGTCGCCGAGACGTATCGAGTGATGGGGCATTCGCCGTGGTGGGCCTGGGGGTTCGAGCACGGCGTCAATGAGCATGCGGTCGCGATCGCCACGCAGCGGGTCTCTTCGCGCGAGGCGATCGAGAAGCAGCCCGGGTTGATCGGAATCGATCTGGTGCGGCTCGGCCTCGAGCGCGGACGCAGCGCGCGCGAGGCGCTCGAAATCATCGCGGGGCTGATCGAAGTCCACGGCCAGGGAGGGTCGACATTTCAGAGTGACGCGCGCGGCGATCACAGCGCGTTCCTGCTCGCGGACCCCACCGAAGCGTGGCGGCTCGAGACTTCGAATCGCCGCTGGGCGGCGCGACGCTGCGAGCTCGAGAGCGTCTCGAACCACTATCACATCCGCTCGGACTGGCACTTCAGCTCGCGCGACCTCGCGGATTTCGCGCGCGAGCGCGGCTGGTGGTCGCGCAGCGGTAGGCTCGACGTCGCGCTCGCGTATGGCGGCGATGCGCGCATGTCACCGGGCTCCGATGCGCGGCAGCAGCGCGCGCGCGAGCTGCTCGATCAAGAGCGCGGCCGCCACGATCGCGAGAGCTTTCAATCGCTGCTGCGCGATCACCTTGAGGATGCGGCCGAGCACGGCGATTCGCTGTGCGCGCACCGCGAGGCGCTCGAGGCGACGACCGCGAGCCTGATCGCGCCGCTTCCGGCCGCACTGCGCGCCCCCTGGCCGGTGTGGATCTCGTTCGCGGCGCCCTGCACGGGCGTGTTCCTTCCCGTCTACCTATCGGGTGCGATTCCCGCCGAGCTCGCGCGTGGTGGCGAGCAGCCGCGCGACGATTCCGCGTGGTGGGCCTTCAAGCGGCTGCACGATGCCGCGAGCGCCGACTACGCACGCGCGCTGCCGCGGCTGCGAGCCGGCTGGGCGGAGTTCGAGAACGAGCTCGAGCAGGCGCGGCGCAGCGCAGAGAGCATGGCGCGTGGCGCGATCGCGCTCGGAGATCGAGATCGCGCCGCGCAGGACGTCACGAAGTTCATGGACTGGGCGGTGGAATCGGCGTTGCAACGCGCAGAAGTGTTACTCGCGAGACTGACCTAGCGCATCAAACGCGCGGAGCCGTCGCGCGCGGGTCTTACGTGAGTTCGTGTCGAGTGAGCGCGCGCCAGCTATGCCGAGCGCGCGGCTTCGATGGCGATCGCGCGGCGCACGGAGCGCGCGCGCTGGAAGTATTCGTCGCGCAGCTCCCACGGCACGCCGAGCGCGTTCAAGATGCTGCGCTTGGTGGCCTGGCGGCAGGTGCGGCCCTTCTCGATTGCGTGGATGGTTCGCGCGGACACGCCCGCCTTGCGAGCGAGCTCGTTCTGGGTCCAGCCCAGTGCCTGGCGTGCGGCGCGGATTCGGTTCACGGGCTTGGGGGCTCCGGGAGCGCGTTGACCGCGCGAGCATAGCGCCCCGGGCTGTCGCCATCAGCGCGTGATTCTGACCCCGCCTGCTTCGGCACGCAGCGGGGATCGGCCGAAAAACACTTCTCAGTCAATTACTTACGGGATCGACTTGCACGCTGGGGTGGGCGAGGGGAGTCGAACCCCCGGCCTCCAGAACCACAATCTGGCGCTCTAACCAACTGAGCTACGCCCACCGCAGGACGGGCAACCTATCGGCGGCTCGATGGGGTGTCAATCGAATCGCTCGCCGGCGGTGCGCGGTGTGCGCGCGATCGAGTCGCGCGTCGACC
>DASPGF010000519.1:0-5077 GCA_035620755.1 Myxococcota bacterium | reverse complement strand
AGCCCGCGCTGCGGATGCCCTCGTACGTGGAGCGGCAGAACTCGCGATCGGCCCGCGCGATGCGGCGCGCGAGGCGCCGCTGCAGATAGCGCGCGGCGCGCATCTCCGGGCGCTCATCGTCGAGCGCGATCGAGAAGCGCTGGACGCTGCAGGAATCGGGGCCCAGCGGGAGCACCTGGATGCAGCTCACGAGGTCGGGCGACAGCCGCATCGCGAACGCGGGAAACAGGCCGCAGTAGAGCCACGATCGCTGCCGGCTCTCGGGAAGCTGCGGAACGTGCGGCAGGATCCGCGCGTAGGCGCGCTCGCTCCAGGTCGCGGTGCCGCCGCACTCGCTCGACGCTGCGCGCTCACCCGAAGCAGCGGAGCCGCACAGCGCGCGCACCGCGCGCGAGCGCGCGCCTTCGCAGCTCGGCGCCCGCGATGCGTCGCTCGCGCAGGCGATCGGCTCGAGCCGCGGATGGCCGTTCGCGATCGGGAACGCCTCGGATCCGTTCTCGACGTAGCTCTTCCAGTTGAAGGGCTCGATTCGCGTTTCGGGCTCTCCCCAGACGCGCATCTCCGAAATCCCATAGGGCAGCAGCTCGGACTCGAGCGCGCGCAGCGACGCCGCGACGCCTGGCCCGTCTCCGCCGAAGCGCACGAACGCGATCCCCATCCAGATCTCGAGCTCGAGCGGCGCGAGCCCGAGCTCGCGCTTCGCGAGCTCGCCGAAGTGCCGCTCACCCGGAACCGCGAGCAGGCTGCCGTCGAGCGCATAGCGCCAGCCGTGATAGGGGCATGCGATCGCGTCGCCGCAGTTTCCGCTCGCACCGCGCACCACGCGCGACGCGCGGTGGCGGCAGACATTGTGGAATGCGCGCAGGCTGCCGTCGCGCGCGCGCAGCACGAGCGCGCGCTCGCCGACCGCATCGAGTGTCATGTAGTCGCCAGGCGCGGGAACCTGGCTGACGTGCCCCACCATCAGCCAATGGCGCTTGAAGATCTGCTCGCGCTCGAGCTCGTGGAACTCGGGATCGAAATAGGCCCACGCGGGCAGCGCGGCGTCCGCGCGCTTCGCGGAAGCGTCGTCGCTGCCGGCGCGGCGCGCGGGCCGAGCGCGCTCGGCGCTCGCTGCGCGCGGAAACTCCGCCGGGAATACGCTCGCGAGGAAGCTGCGGCAGGTTCGCTTGGCCCTCTCGCAGTCGAAGCTGCGCTCGCCCTCGAGCATCGCTTCGGGGAGCGAGGAGAGCAGGTGGTGGAAGGCCGCGCCGAGCGCGCTCGGGTCGAGGTGCGCGTAGTCGCCGCGCGCGGCGATCTGCTCGAACAGGCGCACGAGGTGCTGCTCCTCGGAAGCATCGCGCGCGCCGCAGACCCGCTGGTAGGATTCGCGCGCCTGCGCCTCGCCCCAGAATGCCGCCCACACCGCGACGCGACCCGCGTCGCAGACCGTCGGATCGAAGTAGGTCTCGATGATGGCGTCGAGCTGGCTCACGGGATCCTCGCCCGCGCGCTCGAGCACCTCGAGCCGGCGGCTCTCGAACTCGGCGTCGATGTGCTCCAGCGCGGCGAGCAGCAGCGCCTCCTTGGTGCGGAAGTAGAAGCTCACGATGCCCGCGGAGAGCTCTGCGATCTCGGCGACGCGCGCGAGCGTGGTGCCCGAGAGCCCGTGGCGCGCGATCGACGCGATCGTCGCCTCGATCAGCTCGCGGCGTCGGCGCGCGTCGCGCGGCTCGTGCGCAGCGGCGGGTTGCGGGGAGGGGAGGTGATTCGCCGAGGCCATTTCGAGCCATCTCGTCGGTTCGGAAAAAGCTGTATGATGCGGGACGCTAGCCGATCATTGAATGGATCACCAATCATTGGTGAATGATTCAACAACCAACGCGGCATAAAAAATCTAGATTTATCGGTCACTTATGTGACTGAGCGGATCGCTGTCAGCGGGCTCGCCCGGTGCGCGCGATCGCGAGGAGACGGACGTGGAATTCGAACTGACCCCCGAGCTCAAGGAGCTGCAGCAGCGTGCGCGCGACTTCGTGGAGCGCGAGCTGATCCCGCACGAGATGACCGTCGACAGCACCGAGGCGCTCCCGAAGCCGACGCGCGAGCGCATCCGGCAGCGCGCGATCGCGTGCGGGCTGTGGCCGATGAACGTGCCGAAGCATCTCGGGGGGCTCGGCTCGTCGGTTCTCGAGCAGACGATCGTGCAGGAGCAGGCCGGCCGAGCCACCAACGGCCTCTGGGCGCACGTCGGCGGACCCTACAACGCGCTGATGCGCGGCAACGCCGAGCAGCGCAGGAAGTACCTCGAGCCCGCGCTGCGCGGCGAGTTCACGGTCGCCTACGCGGTGACCGAGCCCGACGCGGGCTCCGACACCACCAACCTCAAGACGACCGCGGTGCGCAAGGGCGACCGCTGGCGGATCAACGGAAAGAAGTGGTTCGTGAGCGGCGGCCACGAGGGAATCGCGGTGCTCGTGCACGCCGTCACCGGGCCCGGCGAGGAGACGCTTTTCTTCGTCGACCACGGCACGCCCGGCATGCGCACCGTGCGCACGCCGCGCTTCATGCACCGCCAGGAGGATCGCCATCCCGAGATGCTGTTCGAGGACTGCGAGGTCGGCGACGAGCAGATCCTCGGCGAGATCGGCGGCGCGAACGACATCAGCAAGTCGTGGTTCCGCGAGGAGCGCCTGCACATCGCCGCGCGCTGCCTCGGCGCCGCGCAGCGGCTGCTCGAGGAGGCGAAGGCCTGGTGCGCGCAGCGCGAGGCCTTCGGCAGCAAGCTGCACGAGCACCAGGGGATCGGCTGGATGCTCGCGGACTCCGCGACCGAGCTCTACGCGGCGCGGCTGATGGTCTACGCGACCTCGGCGGAGGAGGACGCGGGGCGCGCGGATCCGAAGGAGCTCCACACCAAGGCGTCGATGTGCAAGCTCTACGCGTCCGAGATGGTCGGCCGCGTGGCCGACCGCGTGGTGCAGATCTTCGGCGGCCGCGGCTACTGCGCGGACTACGCGGCGGAGCGCCTCTACCGCGACGTTCGCGTCGATCGCATCTGGGAGGGGACGTCGGAGATCATGCGCGCGATCATCGTCAACGGCGTGATGAAGCGCGACCTGAACCGCATGCTCGGCGGCTGATCACGGGCCCCCGCGGTCTCGTGCAGCAGTCCGAGCTAAGGCGTGGCTGCTTCCGCCCGCGATACCTGCGCGGATGCGCCTTCTTCGGCCGAGGGCGCTGATCCGGGCGCCGCGGGCGCGGCTTCGGACGCGGATGCGGCCGATTGAGCGGACGCGGGCGCCGCCGCCTGAGCGGACGCGGGCAGGTGCTCCGACTGCGGGAGCGGCTCTTCCTGCTCGCCGCCCGCGGCCTCCGACGCATCGCGCTCGACGAGCACCATCCACTGCGTCGCGGAGTTCCGGATCATCTCCGTGTGGCTGCCGCTCGCGACCCGGAGGTGGCGCATCGAGGCCGAGTACTGCTCCTGCTGGTAGTAGGCGATCGCGAGCAGCAGGTGCGCGGCGTGCTCGTCGGTGAGCTTTCCCTTGGCGATCGCCTTCTTGAGCGCGTCTTCCGCGCCCGTCCAATCCTCGCGCTCGAGCAGCAGCTGACCGAGCCGCGTGTAGAGATCGCCCTTCTCGGAGATCTCGGCGCCCGTCGCCAGCGGCTCGAGCGCGCGGTCGTACTCGCGCGCGAGCACCCACGCGTTCGCGAGCATCTCCCAGTAGGTGGCGTTGTTCTCGATGTATCCGTCGGCCCGCCCCTTCTCGAGCACCAGCGCGGCCTGGTAGGGCAGCGAGTGGTAGAGGTAGAGCTGAGCGAGCGCGCGCAGATCCGAGTCCTTTTCGAGGTAGTCCTGTGCGTAGGCGAGCTGCATCACCGCGAGCGACTTCGCCTCCTGCTCGAGGTGCGCGTAGAGCGAGGAGAGCTGCGTCCAGTAGGCCTTCTTCGGGTCGACCATGATCAGCATCTCGAGCGGCTTCACGGCCTTCGCGAACTGCTTGGCCTCGTAGTAGAGGCCGACGAGCAGCTGCAGCCAGGCGGCCTTGGGCTTCTTCGCGAGCTCGATGCACTTCTCGGCGGGCGGGATCGCATTGTCGATCTGCTCGAGCTGGTAGTAGGCGACCGCAAGTGAGTAGTAGGCGACCGCCGTCGGTGTCTCGACCTCTTTGAACCAGGCCTCGAGCGCTTTGATCGCCTTTTCCGGCTGCTCGCCCGCGAGGTAGAGCTGGGCGACCGAGAAGCGGATGCTGATCTGATGCTCGTGCGGCAACGCTTCTTCCGCGAGCGCCTTCTCGAAGTAGACCAGCGCCTCCGGGTACTTGTCCTGGGTCGCCTCGACGTTGCCGAGGAACTGGTAGACGAGCGCGCGCTCGTAGGGGCGCAGGCGCTGCGCGCGCTTCTCCATCTCCCCGAGGACGGTGCGCGCCTTCGTGAAGTCGGTCGCCTCGATCGCCTCGATGGCCTCGGTGAGCTTCTTATTGGTCTGCTCGGAGACCGTGAAGTCCTTGCCCTTGTCGTGCGGGTCCGCCTTCTTCTTCTTCTCCTTCTCGGCGGAGGTCGCAGCGCCCGCGAGGCCGACGGCCAGGAACAGCGCCAGCGCGAGCGCGAGCGCGCGGTGGATGCGGGGGAATCGGCGTGAGAACATGCGGCTAGCCACTGCCCTGATTGCTGAGATCGAACACGAGCTTGACCGCGACGCCGGGGCGCTCGACGGGCTCGCCGTCCTCGATCTTCGGGTTGTACTTCCACTTGCGGATCGCCTTGAGCGCGGCGCGATCGAAGATCGAGGCCGGCTGCGCGGCGACGATGACCGCGTCCTTGACGGTTCCGGTCTTGCTGATCGTGAACTTCACCACCACCCAGCCCTCGATGCCGCGCTCCGAGGCGCGCAGCGGGTACTGGGGCTGGACGCGCACGATCGGCACCACGTCGCTGTCGCTCGCCGCGACCGCGATGTTCGTGCCGCCCATCTCGACGTTCACGTCGACCGCGAACGCCATCTCCTGCATCGCCTGATCGGGCTTGTTCGATTTCGCCATGCTGAGATCGGGCGGCGGCGGCGGCTCTTCGGGCTCCTTCTTCTCGGGCATCT
>DASPGF010000518.1:0-8320 GCA_035620755.1 Myxococcota bacterium | reverse complement strand
TGTCGACGAGCAGGCGCTGATAGGTCGCGTAGATCTCGGCCGCGACCTCCGAATCGAGATCCGCGGCCGTACGCGCGGCTTCGGCCGCGTCGATGCCGTCGTTCTTCCAGCGATCGATCCGCCACTGGAAGCGCTTGGCTTCGGAGGTCGACGAGTCGAGCCCATGGCGCTTGAGCGCGTCGCGAATCGCGCTGCGGGTGTCGCTCTCGTCGTAGATCACGAAGCCGCGCGAGTAGCCCAGATGCGCGATGTCACGCCGCAGGATCCGAACGCACACCGAGTGGAAGGTGCTGATCCAGAGCTCGGCGCTCGAGACGCCGAGCAGCTTCTCGACCCGCTCGCGCATCTCGCCGGCTGCCTTGTTGGTGAAGGTCACGGCGAGGATGCTGTCGGGCGGCACGCCGCAGGCTCCGACGAGGTACGCGATGCGGTGGGTGAGAACCCGCGTCTTGCCGCTGCCGGCGCCCGCGAGCACGAGCAGCGGCCCCTCGGTCGCCTCGACGGCGGCGCGCTGCTGTGGGTTCAACGGCGCGAGGATCGAGTCGGCACGCAGCATGGGTCTCCCCGGTTCGGAGATGCGCGTGCGACGTTACTCGACGGTGACGCTCTTCGCGAGATTGCGCGGCTGGTCGACGTCGGTTCCCTTCAGGACCGCGATGTGGTAGGCGAGCATCTGGAGCGGAACCACCGCGAGCACAGCGGTGAGATACTCGCCGAGATCGGGAATGAAGATCACGTCGTTGGCCTTGTCGACGATTGCCTGATCGCCCTCGCTCGCGATCGCGATCACGGAGCCGTCTCGCGAGCGGACCTGCTCGAGGTTCGAGATCACCTTGTCGTAGAGCGGACCGCGGTTCGCGATCACCACGACCGGCATGTTCTCGTCGATCAGTGCGATCGGCCCGTGCTTCATCTCACCCGCCGCGTAGCCTTCGGCGTGGATGTAGGAGATCTCCTTGAGCTTGAGCGCGCCCTCGAGCGCGATCGGATGCATGATGCCGCGCCCGAGGAACAGGAAGTTGGTCGAGTGGAAGTACTTCTGTGCGATCTGCCGGATCTCGGCGTCGAGCAAGAGCGTGCTCTCGAGCAGGCGCGGCAGCCGCATCAGCTCGCGCATGCGCTCGACCGCGCTCGCGGGCTCGAGTCGACCGCGCGCGATGCCGAGCTTGAGCGCGAGCAGGTAGTGCGCGACCACCTGCGTCGTGAATGCCTTGGTGGACGCGACGCCGATCTCCGGTCCCGCATGCGTGTAGAGCACGTGGTCGCTCTCGCGCGCGATCGACGACTCGCGCGTGTTGCAGATCGAGATGGTGCGCGCGCCGTGCCGCTTGCCTTCGCGCAGCGCCGCGAGCGTATCCGCGGTCTCGCCCGACTGGGACACGGGAATCAGCAGACAGCGTTCGCCGAGCGCGGGCGATCCCCGATAGCGAAACTCACTCGCGAGGTCGACCTCGGTCGGAATGCCCGCGAGCTGCTCGTAGAAATAGCGGCCGACCATGCACGAGTAGTAGGCGGTGCCGCACGCCACGAGCTGGATGCGCTCGATGCGGTTCGCGTCGGCGCGGCGCATCGGGATGCCGTCGAGGTCGATCTCACAGGCCTCCTCGGCGAGCCGCGTGCCGATCGTGTCGAGCACGGCGCGGGGCTGCTCGAAGATCTCCTTCTGCATGAAGCGGTCGTAGCCGCCCTTCTCCGCCGAGACCGGATCCCACTGGATGGCCATCGGCTCGCGCTCGAACGGGCGCCCCTCCGCGTCGATCAGCTCCACGCGATCGGCCGCGAGCACCGCGAACTCGCCGTCGCGCAGCGAGATCATCTGCCGCGTGTAGGGCAGGATCGCCGGGATGTCGCTCGCGAGGAACGACTCCTTGTCGCCGAGGCCGAGGATGATCGGGCTGCCGCCGTTCTTCGCAGCGACGATGTGCTGCGGATCGCTCCGGCTCAGCGCGGCGAGCGCGTACGAGCCCACGAGCCGCGAGCACGCAGCGCGCATCGCCGCGAGCAGGTCGTCACCCGCCGCGATTCGCTGATCGATCAGGTGCGCGATCAGCTCGGTGTCGGTATCGGACTCCAGGGTTCGACCCGCGCGCTCGAGCTCAGCGCGCAGCTGCCGGTAGTTCTCGACGATCCCGTTGTGGATGATCGCAACCTGCCCCGCGCAGTGAGGATGCGCGTTGCGCTCGGAGGGCTTTCCGTGGGTCGCCCAGCGCGTGTGGCCGATCCCGACCGGCCCTTTGAGCGGCTGGTCGCGCAGCATGCTCTCGAGATTCGACAGCTTGCCACTCGCGCGGCGCACGCCGATCGCGTCCCCCTCGAGGATCGCCACGCCCGCCGAGTCGTAGCCGCGGTATTCGAGCCGGCGCAGCCCGTCGAGCAGCACCTCCATCGCGGCGCGCTTGCTGCCGACGTATCCGACGATTCCACACATGCTCGCACTCCCCTGCGGCGGTCCGCGGCAGGACGCCGCCGCTGGCTAACTCGCGCCTTCGTCGCCGTGTGACCGACCCGACGAAGCACGCGCTCTGCGGCGAGCCGCCCAGCCTTCGATGATCTCGCGCTCGGCGCGCTCGACCGCGAGCGCGTCCGCGGGCACCTCTCGCGAGATCGTCGAACCCGCTGCGACGGCCGCGTTGCGCCCGATCGCGACCGGCGCGATCAGGTTCGCGTTGCAGCCGATGGTCGCGCCCTCGCCCACGCTCGTGCGGTGCTTCTCGCGCCAGTTGTAGTTGACGGTGATCGCGCCGCAGCCGAAGCTCGCTCGCGGCCCGACATCGGCATCGCCGATGTACGACAGGTGGTCGGCCTTCACGCCGTCGCCGAGCACGCTGTTCTTGATCTCGACGAAATTGCCGATGCGCACGCCGCGCCCCAACACGCTCCCCGGGCGCAGGTGCGCGTTCGGCCCGATCACCGAGTCGTCGCCAATCTCGCTCGACTCGATCACGCAGCCCGGCTTGAGGTGCACGCGGCTTCCGATGCGGCTCGCGCCCTGGATCGTGCAGCCGGGCTCGATCACGCTGTCGCAGCCGATCGCGACGTCGACGTCGACGTAGGTCGATGCGGGGTCGACGACGCTCACGCCGTCGAGCATCAGCTGCTCGAGCTTGCGGCGGCGGATCACGGCCGCGGCGGCCGCGAGCTCGACCCGCGTGTTCACGCCGCTCGCTTCCTCCGGATCCTGCATCGGCAGCGCCTCGACCCGCAGCCCGTCGCGCACGCACAGGTCGACCAGATCCGTGAGATAGATCTCGCCCTGCCGGTTGCGGTCGCCGATCTGGGCGAGCTTCTTCCAGAGCAGCTCGGCCGAAAGGAAGTACACACCCGTGTTTCGCTCGCGAATCGCGAGCTGCTCGGGAGTCGCGTCGGTCGCCTCGACGATGCGCGCCACCGAGCCGGTCTCGTCGCGGATCACGATGCCCGGCACGTCGACCTCGGCGGTCAGCAGCGCCAGATCCGCGCGCGTGCGAGCCTTCGCGGCGATCAGCTCGGCGAGCGTCTCGGGTCGGATCAGCGGCGTGTCACCGTAGAGGATCAGTACGTCGCCGCTCGCACCCTCGAGCGCGGCCTCGGCCTGCGCGACCGCGTGGCCGGTCCCGCGCTGCTCCTCCTGCCGCACGAAGATCGCGCGCCCCGAGAACGCCTCGCAGACGCGCTCGGCGTCGCGGCCGACCACCACGACGAGCCGCTCGGGCTCGAGCGACTCCGCGGCCTCGAGCGCGAACGCGAGCATCGGCCGACCCGCGATCGGGTGCAGCACCTTCGCGAGCCCGCTCTTCATCCGGGTCCCTTTGCCCGCAGCCAGGATGACGACGGCGATGGATGCACGGCTGGCAGACATGGGCTTCCTGTTTCGACGCTTCGTCAGCGCCTCGTCGGCGCTTCGCCAGCTCCTGGTCGGCCTGGTCGGCTCTTGGTCGGCCGTTCGCGACTGCGATTTGATGCGATCTTGCGGTGCGGCCAGCCACACCCCGCGATCGCGAGGCGGGGCACGGCCGCGAGCCGCGATCAGGGTAGTTCGCGGCCGCGATCCCGGGTAGAGCACGCCCCCGAGGGGCGCGCTGGACGGCCGGTTGCGGGGCTTCGCCACCCTCACCTAGATTGATCGCCCTACGCCCGAAGAGGTCGCCCCATCCAGATCGACGGCAATACGCACGGCCTCAAATCCAGTCAGGTTCGCCGGCTCGAGCGGCTCGGGCGGCGCCGCGTGCCGGTCGAGCGGGTCGTCAGCCAGGAGCTCGCGCGCGAGCTCGCGGAGGTGAGCTTCGAGATCGGCCGGCAGGTCGGCGTGCTGGTCGACCGCCGCGGCGAAGTGACGCACGTGATGTGCGGCGACTCGAGCTCGATCGAGCTCCCCGACTGGGGCCGGCTGCGCGCGGGCCCGGGTCGGCTGCGCGGGCTGCGCTGCATCCACACGCATCTGCGCGAGGACGGCCTCGACCGCGAGGATCTCACCGACCTCGCGCTGCTGCGTCTCGACGCGATGGTCGCGATCACGGTCGACGAGCGCGGGCTGCCGAAGCTCGCACACGTCGCCTCGCTGCGACCGGGCGCCGAGCAGGGCGATCCGGTCGAGCTGCTCGCGCCGACCGCGCCCGCGAACCTCGATCTCGATTTCCCCGCGTGGATCCGCGAGATCGAGGACGAGCTCGGCCGGCTCGACCGCACGCGCGAGATCGGCGGCTCCGAGGGCGCGCTGCTGGTCTCGGTGTCCGCGGGCCGCTCGGCGCACGAGCTCGAAGCCGACCTCGCCGAGCTCGTCGAGCTCGCGAAGTCGGCGGGCGTCGCGGTCATCGACACGCTCACGCAGCAGCGCGCGCGCGTCGATCCGCGTTACGTGATCGGGCCCGGCAAGCTGCAGGAGCTCGTGATCCACGCGCTGCAGAGCGGCGTCGACCTCGTGATCTTCGATCAGATCCTCAGCCCCGCCCAGGCGCGCAACCTCGCGCAGCGCCTCGACCTGCGCGTGATCGACCGCACGCAGCTGATCCTCGACATCTTCGCGCAGCACGCGACGAGCCGGGACGGAAAGCTCCAGGTCGAGCTCGCGCAGCTTCGCTACCGCATGCCGAGGCTCGCGCAGCGCTCCGACATCTCGCTCTCGCGCCTCGGCGGCGGGATCGGCGGCCGCGGACCCGGCGAGACGAAGCTCGAGGTGGACCGGCGCCGCGTGCGCGAGCGCATCGCGCGGCTCGAGCGCGAGCTCGAGAAGCTGCGCGATCAGCGCGAGGCGCGGCGCAGCCAGCGCGCGCGCCGCGGCATTCCCGTGCTCTCGATCGTCGGCTACACGAACGCGGGCAAGAGCACGCTGCTCAAGGCGCTGACGAACACCGAGGCGCACATCGCCAACGCGCTGTTTGCGACGCTCGACCCCGCGTCGCGCAGGCTGCGCTTTCCGCGCGAGCGCGAGGTGATCATCACCGACACCGTGGGCTTCATCCGCGACCTGCCGCCCGAGCTGGTCGCGGCGTTCCGCGCGACGCTCGAGGAGCTCAAGGACGCGGATCTGCTGCTGCACGTGGTCGACGTCGCGACGCCCGACTGGGAGCGCAGGGTCGCCGCGGTGCGGGCGATCCTCGGCGAGCTCGGCATCTCGAATACGCCGGAGCTACTCGTATTCAACCAGATCGACCGGCTGCCCGCGCGCGAGGCCGAGGCGCTGCGCAAGAGCGACTCCGGCGTCGCGATCTCGGCGCTCGAGCGCGTTGGCCTCGAGCAGCTGCTGTCGCGCGCGGAGGCGCTGCTGTGGGAGCAGGCCGACCTCCCGAACGCGCTCGCGCGCTCCTAGTCGGCGTGCCGCATTGCGTCTCGAGGCAGGGCTCGTCGGCAACCCTCGTCGATAACTGATTGAATCAGGTGTCGATTTCCTCTTCTGCGCGGCGCTTGACTTCATAACGCGCTGTGTTATTTTGGCGCGCGTTCCGTTCCCCGCGCGACCCGCGCGGCTCCCACAGCGAGGAGACCCCCATGTCCGATCACCAAAGCCACGGCGCGGCGCGCGAGAGCCGCATCCAGGAGGCTGTCCAGTTCTTCGACGACGAGTTCCAGCGCGTGCAGAAGGAGCTCGGCGCGCGACGCAAGGCGCTCGAGAAGGAGCTCAGCGCCCGGCGCAAGAGCGTCGAGAAGCGCACCCGCAAGGAGCTCAAGCGCATCCAGTCCGAGCTGCGCAAGAGCCCGATCGTCAAGCGCGCGGACGCGGTGCGCAAGGACGTCACCCGGCAGGTCGAGACGCGCGTCGATGCGCTGCTCGCGCGCATGCAGATCGCGTCGCGATCCGACCTCGAGCAGCTCAACCGCAAGCTCACGACGCTCAACCGGCGCCTCAAGGCGATCGAGGACGGGCACAAGACCAACGGCGCTTCGCCGTCGATCTGACCCGAGCGGCCGCTGCATCCGCTTTCGGCTAGGCTCCGCGCGCGAACCGAGCGCGAGGATTCCCCGTGGCCGACTTCGGCGGCGTCGATTTTCTGCACCTCGACGAGCTGCTCTCCGACGAGGAGCGCCTGGCGCGGGACTCGGTGCGCGAGTTCGTATCGAAGGAATTCCTGCCGCTGATCCAGCAGCACGTGCGCCTGGACGGATCGTTTCCGATGCAGCTCGCGCCCGTGATGGGCGAGCTCGGCCTGTTCGGCACCAACCTCGAGGGCTATGGCTGCGCGGGGCTGAACAACGTCGCCTACGGGCTCGCGATGCAGGAGCTCGAGCGGGGCGACTCCGGCCTGCGCTCGTTCGCGTCGGTGCAGGGCTCGCTCTGCATGTATCCGATCCACAGCTACGGAACCGAGGCGCAGAAGCAGCGCTGGCTGCCCGGGATGGCCGCAGGTCGTGAGGTCGGCTGCTTCGGCCTCACCGAGCCCGACTTCGGCAGCAACGTCGGCGGGATGCTCACCAAGGCGAAGAAACGCGGCGCGGGCTGGGTGCTCAACGGCACCAAGCGCTGGATCACGAACGGATCGGTCGCGTCCGTTGCGATCATCTGGGCGAACACCGACGACGGCGTGCGCGGCTTCCTCGTCGAGACCGATCGGCGCGGCTTCGAGGCGCGCGACATCAAGGGCAAGTTCTCGCTGCGCGCGTCCGTGACCTCCGAGCTGTTCCTCACGGATGTCGAGGTCCCCGACGAGAACCTGCTGCCGGGCGCGAAGGGTCTCGCGGGCCCGCTCGGCTGCCTCAACCAGGCGCGCTACGGAATCGCGTGGGGCGTGATCGGCGCCGCGATGGCCTGCTACGACGAGGCGCTGCGCTACGCGCAGGAGCGCGACGTCCAGGGCGGCCCGCTAGCCGGCAAGCAGCTCGCGCAGGAAAAGCTCGTCTACATGCTCACCGAGATCACCAAGGCACAGCTGCTGGTCCTGCGCATCGCGCGGCTCAAGGACGCCGGCAAGCTCCATCACACGATGGTGTCGATGGCCAAGCGAAACAACGTGGACATCGCGCTGCAGATCGCGCGCCTCGCGCGCGACCTGCTCGGCGCGAACGGCATCGTCGACGACTACCAGTCGATGCGCCACATGCTCAACCTCGAGACCGTGCGCACCTACGAAGGCACCCACGACATCCACACGCTGATCCTCGGCGAGCACATCACGGGCCTGCGCGCGCTGTAGTCGATTTCGCGTGAGATGCGAGCGCCCGGCGACGAGCGCTCCGCGCCGCCCCTCGGGACAGGGTCCACCAACGCGCAATTCCTCGCGCTTCTCGGGCATAACCCGAAGCTTTCGGGTTGAGTTGCTTGTCTATTAAAGTATTGATTTATAAGACTTTTTTTTGATTTTATCGATAGATTGTTGTGAGAAAACCACATTCACCGTGATAGGATGGCGTCCGTCAGATTTCTGCCGCTGGACCGGGCTGCATTCGGAGATGACCATGATTTCGCAACTGACTCGTTTCTCGCTCACCGCGCTCGCGCTGATCGGCCTCGCGGGCTCCGCCCAAGCACTGCAGTACGCCGAGTTCTACACCGACGACTGCGACGTGGACGGCTGTCAGGGCGCCACGCTCTTCCTGTCCGTCCAGGAAGAAGCCGGCGGCAGCTGGCTCGTCACCTACACGATCAACACCGACAACTACACGGGCGATCGCAACGGCTTCAACCAGATCGGCTTCAAGGCCATCACCGGCTGGACGACCGGTAGCGTGCTCAGCGCGCCCGCGGGCTCGATCACCGACTGGAACCCCGTCTACGACGATCCGATCGCCTCGAACTCGCTCTGCGACACCTCCAATGGCGACACCGACAAGGTCTGCGTGTTCGGCTTCGTCGACATCACCGCGGGTGGCGACTACACCTGGACGTTCCGCATCGACGACGGCACGCTGA
>DASPGF010000517.1:0-10009 GCA_035620755.1 Myxococcota bacterium | reverse complement strand
CACGCGGCGCGCACCGCCTACGAGCAGCTCTCGCAGCGCTACGGCGAGAGCGCGACCGACGTCGCGGTGCGCTCGAGCGCGACCGCGGAGGATCTGCCGACCGCGTCCTTCGCGGGTCAGCAGGAGACCTTCTTGAACGTGCGCGGCTGGGAAGAGCTCGAGCGCGCGATTCGCGACTGCATGGCGTCGCTGTTCACCGACCGCGCGATCGCCTACCGCCACGAGCACGGCATCGCGCACCGCGACGTGGCGCTCTCGGTTGCGGTCCAGAAGATGGTGCGCAGCGATCTCGGCTGCGCGGGCGTGATCTTCACGCTCGACACCGAGACCGGGCTGCGCGATCTCGTGGTGATCACGGGAGCGTGGGGGCTCGGCGAGTCGGTCGTGAAGGGGCGCGTGAACCCGGACGAGTTCTGGGTCCACAAGCCGACGCTGCGGCTCGGCTACCGGCCGATCGTGCGCCGCGAGCTCGGCGACAAGCGCGTCAAGCTCGTCTACGGCGACGCGCGCTCCGTCGACGAGGTGCGCGTGCCGCGCGAGAGCCGTGCGCGCTACGTCCTCGACGATGACGAGCTGCTCGTGCTCGCGCGCTGGGCGGTCGCGATCGAAGAGCACTATTCGAGGCGCGCGGGCTCCGACACGCCGATGGACATCGAGTGGGCGAAGGACGGCCGCAGCGGCGAGCTGTTCGTCGTGCAGGCGCGCCCCGAGACGATCCACTCGCGCAGCCGCTCGTCGAAGATCGAGATCTACAAGCTGCGCGAGCGCGGGCGCGTGCTCGTGACCGGCCGAAGTGTCGGGTCGCGGATCGGGGCGGGCGCGGTGCGCGCGATCCGCTCGGCGGCCGACCTCGGCAGCTTCCGCGAGGGCGAGGTGCTCGTCGCGGAGATGACGGATCCCGATTGGCAGCCCGTGATGGCGAAGGCCGCCGCGCTCGTCACCGAGCACGGCGGGCGCACCTGCCACGCGGCGATCGTGTCGCGCGAGATGGGCGTGCCGTGCGTCGTGGGCACCGGCAACGCGCTCAGCGAGCTGCGCGACGGCCAGCTCGTCACCGTCTGCTGCGCGGAGGGCGCAGAGGGTCGCGTCTACGAGGGCGCGCTCGCATTCGAGCGCGAGGAGCTCGACGCCGCGGTGCTGCCCGCGCCGCCCGTGCCGCTCATGGTCAACCTCGCCAACCCGGACGTGGCGTTTCGCACCGCGCAGCTGCCGAGCGCGGGCGTCGGCCTGCTGCGCGTCGAGTTCCTCGTCACGAACTGGATCGGCATCCACCCGATGGCGCTGCTGCATCCCGAGCGCGTGGAGAGCGCGGCCGAGCGGTCGGAGATCTTGCACCGCACGCGCGGCTGGTCTTCGCCCGCGGAGTTCTTCGTCGAGCGCATGGCGTCGGGCGTCGCGATCATCGCGGCGGGCTTCTACCCGCGCCCGGTGATCGCGCGCTTCTCGGACTTCAAGACCAACGAGTATGCGAACCTGGTCGGCGGGCGCGCGTTCGAGCCCGACGAGGCGAACCCGATGCTCGGCTTCCGGGGCGCGTCGCGTTACTACCACGAGCGCTACTGCGAGGGCTTCGCGCTCGAGTGTCGCGCGATGCGGCGCGTGCGCGAGGAGATGGGCCTGCACAACCTCAAGCTCATGATCCCCTTCTGCCGCACGCTCGAGGAGGGGCGCCGCGTGCTCGCCGAGATGAAGCGGAGCGGGCTCGAGCGCGGGCGCGACGGTCTCGAGGTGCTCGTGATGGCGGAGATCCCGAACAACGCAATCCTCGCCGAGGAGTTCTGCGAGCTGTTCGACGGCTTCTCGATCGGCTCCAACGACCTCACCCAGCTCGTGCTCGGCGTCGACCGCGACTCGCAGATCCTCTCGGAGATATTCGACGAGCAGGATCCCGGCGTGAAGCGCGTGATCGCGGACCTGATCCGGCGCGCGCACGCCGCGGGCCGCCATGTCGGCATCTGCGGGCAGGCGCCCAGCGATCATCCGGAGTTCGCCGCGTTCCTCGTGCAGGCAGGCATCGACAGCATCTCGCTCACGCCCGATTCGCTGCCGGGCGTGATCCAGCGGCTCGCGCGGCGCTAGCGGGAGCCGATCAGCGCAAGCTGCTCGGCTCGTGCTGCGCGGTGCGGCGTTAGCGAGCGTCGATCAGCGCGCGCAGCTGCGCGAGGTGCGCCGTCTCGGCGGCGGGGAGCTCCTCGACGTCCGAGCCCTCGTAGGCGGCGAACAGCTCGCGCTCGAGCCGACCGAGCGCGTCCCGCGCAAACGGCTCGCCGGGCGCGATCCGGATCGCCTCCTCGAGGAAGAACGGCGCGGTCGTGACCCAGTAGTTCCGGCCGATGCGCGTCTCGAGCATTCCGCGCAGGTAGAAGGCCTCGCCGAGCTCGGCGCTGCGGCTCGGCTGGCTCGCGATGTAGCGCTCGAGGAGGCTCGACGCGGCGATGAAGTGCAGCAGCGAGCCCTGGCCGTCGCCGAATTCGTCGCGCGCCTCGCCGGCCTCGATCAGGCTGCGCGCGCTTGCGACCGTGGGCTCGCTGCCCGCGCGCTCGCGCAGCGCAGGCAGCGCGTCGATCCACTCCTCGACGTCCTCGCGCAGGCTCGGCCAGAGATCCTCGCGCTGGGAGAAGGCTTCGAGCACTTCGATCGGCCGCTCGTAGTCGCCCTGGACGCGGATCGAGACGACCAGGTAGTCGGTGAGCGGTCCGAGCATCACGGCCGGATGGGTCAGCGGATCCGCGAGCACCTCCTCGAGCGCGGCGAGCGCCTCGTCGAACTGGCGCGTCGCGATCAGCAGCGTCGAGCGCGGCTGCGCGGGAAGCGACGCCAGCACGCCCTCGTCGACGAACCCCTTCGCGACGAGCGAGCCCCGCTCGTCCGGCAGCCGCGTGTGGCAGACCACGCAGTTCTCGACGATCTGGCGCAGCACGAACGCCGAGCGCTCGTACTGGCCGTGCGCGTAGGCGAGCTGCGCCTCGGCGGCGTCGCGCTCGATGGAGCGCGCGAGGAAGCCGAGCTCGGCATCGCGTTCGCGGAAGTGCTGCTCGAGCAGCGCGGTGTTGCGCACGAGCGCGTCGAGCGCGGCGCGGATCGGCTCGCGGTTCTCCGCAGATTTGAACTGCGCGGCGTCGGTGGTGGCCGGCAGCGTCACGCGGATCGCGGCGAAGATCTCGCGCATCACGCCGCGCGTGGTCTGGTCCGCGTCGGGCTCGCGCTCCTCCGTGCAGCCTGCAGACGCCAGCAGCGCGACTCCGGCCCAACGCGCAAGCGCGATTATCCGCGCGCGCATTCGCGGACCCCGCACCAGCGCATGATCGCGAGCGCGAGCGCCTTGGTGAGCGAAACCAGCTGATCGATGCTCGCGAACTCGTCGGCTGCGTGCGCGGAGTCGATGTCGACGCCGAGGTTGATGGTCGGGATGCGCGAGTGGTTGATCAGGTGCACGCAGTCGGTGAGCGAGCCGAATCCCATCAGCCGCGGCTCGATGCCCACGTCGGCGAGCGCCTGCAGCGCGGTCCGAGCGATCGGCTCGTCGGCGCTGATCTCGGCGGGGTAGAGCCATTCGCCGGCCTCGCCGAGCTGGAGCCGGGGCGGGTTCTCGCGCAGCCAGGGGTCGTTCGCGGCGACCGCGTTCAGCTTGGCCTCGATCTCGGCGCGCTTGTCGCGCGTGCCGGGCACGAACATGCAGTCGAACTGGATCTCCACCTTCTCGGGGATCGTAACCGACCAGTCGCCGCCGCGGATCACCGTGGGGATGATGTGGTCGGGCGGCACGAGCGGGTGTTGCTTGTCGGGCTGCGTGCGCCACTCCTCGGTGGCCTCGGCCATGCCTTCGATCACGCGCATCGCCTTGGCGATCGCGTTGACCGCGCCGCCCTCGCGGAAGTGCGGCTGCGGCTGCTCGGCGTGGCCCGCGCGGCCGAGCACCGTCACGCGCCCACCCATCGAGCCGCGCACCGCGATTCCCACGCGCAGGTTCGTCGGCTCGGGAATGATCGCGGCGTCGGCCGTGTAGCCGCGCTGGCACGCCGCGAGCGTGCCCATGCAGCTCGCCTCCTCGTCGGGGACGATCTGCGCGAGCACGTCGCCCTCGAGCGCGTAGCCCGCGCGACCGATGAGCTCGAGCGCCTTGAGCATCGCGGCGATGCCGCCCTTCATGTCGTTGGTTCCGCGCCCATAGATCTTGCCGTCGACGATCTCGCCCGCGAACGGGTCGTGGCTCCAGCTTTCGGGCAGGCCGAGCGGCACCACGTCGTAATGCCCGTTGAGGATCAGCGACCGGCCACGGCCCGCGCCGGGTGCGCGCGCGACGAGGATCGGCATGTTGCGCAGATCGCGCTTCGGGTCGACGCCCGCTCCCGGCGCGCAGCCGAGCTTGCTCGAATCCGCCTCCCAGACGTCGATCTGCTCGAAGCCGAGCTTTGCGAGCGTCTGCTTCATGAACGCCTGGTGGCGGATGAACTCGTCGTGTTCGACGGGCTGCGCACCCGGCGTGATCGTGCGGAACGCGAGCAGCTCGCGCAGCAGATCGATCACCTCGCCGCGGTGCGCGTCGACGAGCTCGAGCACCCTGCGCTCCCGCGCGTCGATCATCGCGACCCTCCGCGCCGCCCCGATCGCCAGCTGCTCGGGGGCGCGGTCTCGGAGAGGCGGCGGCGCGCCATCAGCCCCGACTCCTCGACGATCTCGGCGACGAGCTCTTCCTGGCGATAGGCCATCAGGTGCACGCCGTGCACGCCTTCGATCTCGCGCACCTGCTGGATGATCTCGACGCAGATGCGTTTGCCTTCCTCGCGCTTGCGCTCCTTGGGCGCCTTGCGCAGCCGCTCGATCACCGCGTCGGGGATGTGCACGCCGGGGACATTGTCGCGCATGAACTCCGCCGCGCGCTCGGAGCGAAGCGGACCGACGCCGACGAGGAAGTAGGCCTTCTCGTGCAGCCCGAGGTCGCGCACGCGCTGCATGAAGGCCTCGAGCCGCGGCACGTCGAAACAGTACTGAGACTGGAAGAAATCGGCTCCGGCCTCGATCTTCTTGGCCATCCGATAGGGGCGCCACTCGAGCGGCGGCGCGAACGGGTTCGATGCGGCGCCGAGGAACAGCCGCGGCGGAACGGTGATCTTGCGGCCGCTCATGTAGAGGCCTTCGTCGCGCATGGTGCGGATCGCGCGCAGCAGATGCAGCGAATCGAGGTCGAACACGCGCTTCGCACCCGGCTGGTCGCCCGCCGTGACGTCATCGCCGGTCAGACACAGCACGCTGTGGACGCCCATCGCGGCCGCGCCGAGCACGTCGCCCTGGATCGCGATCCGGTTGCGATCGCGGCACGAGACCTGCATCACGGGCGAGTAGCCCGCGTGGGTGAGCAGCGCGCAGATCGCGACGCTCGACATGTGGCAGTGCGCGCCCGACGCATCGGTCGCGTTGATCGCGTCGCACACCTGGGAGAGCACGAGCGCGGCGTCGAACACGTCGTGCGGGTCCGCGCTGTCCGGCGGGTTGAGCTCCGCGGTGACCGCGAACAGGCCCGCGCGCAGCACCTTCTCGAGCCGGCCGTCGGATTTCGGAGGCGGCAGCACGGCTATCGATCCCCGCCGGAGGCTTCACCCCAGCCCGCCGTGCGCGCCTGGTCGCGGCCGGTCATCAGGTTGACCCACGCGGACGTGCCTTCGAGCTGCCGGTCGACCGGCGGCTGCACGATGCGCAGGTCGTCGCGATAGGTCGTCATCCGCTGCGAGCGCTCGTAGGCCTCGACCCAGATGCAGCGCATCTCGGGGATGACCTCGCAGTGGCCGTTCGCGCGCACGCCGCCGCACGGCCCGTTGCGGAGATTCTTGGGGCAGGTCATCGGGCAGGTCATGCCCGTCGAGTGCAGGATGCACTGGCCGCACATCCTGCAGTCGAAGATGCGCCGCTTCGCGAATTCCTCGGGTCCGTGCAGCCAGCGGTCCGCGCGCTCGGCGCCGACGATGCGGAGCAGGAACCGCAGCCGCATCGCGAGCCAGAGGTTGGCGCGATAGGCGGCTGCGAGCAGGCGCGGGTGATTCTGGAGGCGGCGTGCCAGACCCATGGATGTCGCTCGCTCGATACTCGATTCGCGCGCGCCGCGCTGACGCGCGCTTCAGCCGCCGCGGCTGCGCCGTCGGTTCCGCCGGCGCCCCGTGTCGGTGAGATCGGATTCCGCGGGCGTCCTGGGCGCCGGGAGCTTCACCTGCTTGGCGAGCTCTGTAAAGGCGTCGAGCCCGTTCGGAATCGCCATCGCGTGGACGAAGTGCTGCTGGAACGCGGGCTCCACCGCGGTCTCGATCTTCTCGATCGTGCGAACGCGCGCCTCGATGATGCCGCGCGCGTTCTTGTCGAGCAGCGCCGCGACGGCCCCCGTTCCCGCGGCATTGCCCGCAGACGAGACGTTCGACAGCTCGCAGTCGGGAATCATGCCGAGCACCATCGCGTACTTCACGTCGATGTGGCTGCCGAACGCGCCCGCGAGCCGGATCCGGTCGACGCGCTCGACGCCGAGGTGGTCCATCAGCAGCCGCACGCCCGCGTAGAGCGCGCCCTTTGCGAGCTGGATCGCGCGCACGTCGTTCTGCGTGACGCTGATCGTCGGCGTACCGTCGTGGAGCACGTAGCGGAAGGTTCGCTCGTCCTGGACGATCCGCGAGCTTCGTGCGCGCAGCGCGCCGTCGATGCGGCCCTCGCGGTCGATCACACCCGCGAGGAACAGCTCGGCGACGACCTCGATGATGCCGGTTCCGCAGATCCCCGTGATCCCGATCTCGGCGACCGCCTGCTCGAAGCCGGGCTCGTCGGACCAGAGCTCGCAGCCGATCACGCGAATGCGGGGCTCGAGCGTGTCGGGGTCGATCCGCACGCGCTCGATTGCGCCGGGGGCCGCGCGCTGGCCGCAGGAGATCTGCGCGCCCTCGAACGCGGGCCCGGTCGGGCTCGACGCCGCGAGCAGGCGCCGGCCGTTGCCGAGCACGATTTCGGCGTTGGTGCCGACGTCGACGAGCAGCGTGATCCGATCCGCTTCCCAGGGCGCCTCGGCGAGCAGCATCGCCGCCGTATCCGCTCCGACGTGACCCGCGATGCACGGGAACACGTAGGCCCGCGCCCCCTCGGCGACCGACAGATCGAGATCGCGCGCGGCGAGATTCAGCGCCGAGTCGACCGCGAGCGCGAACGGCGCGGTCCCGAGCTCGACCGGACTGATGCCGAGCAGCAGGTGGTGCATGATCGGATTTCCGACGAGCGTGAGCTCGAACACGTCCTGGCCGGTCGCGCCGACCTGCGCGCAGAGCCTTCCGATCAGCTCGTCGATCGCGGCGCGGACTGCGCGCGTCATCTCGCGGTCGCCGCCGGGGTTGAGCATCACGTACGAGACGCGGCTCATCAGATCCTCGCCGAAGCGGAACTGCGGATTCATCACGCCCGCGCTCGCGAGCACCTCGCCGCTCGCGAGGTCGCAGAGGTGCGCAGCGACGGTGGTCGATCCGACGTCGATGGCGACGCCGAAGATGCGATCCTTGAAGCCCGGCCACACGCCGACGATGTCGCGCGCTTCGCGCACCGCCACGGTGACGTACCAGCCGCCTTCGCGCAGGCAGCGCTGGAGCCTGCGGATCACGTGCAGCGCGCAGCGCAGATCCGCGAGCTGCCACTCCGATCGCAGCGCGTCGAGCAGCCGCTCGAGATCGCCGCGCGGCTCGTCCAGCCGGGGCTCCGCGACCTGCACGTAGTGCAGGTGGATCACCGGGTCGACCGTCGCGGCGCGGCTCTCGTACTCCTTGCGCACGACCTGGTGGTGCACCTGGCTGCTCGCGGGCACGTCGATCACGACGTCACCCTCGAGCTTCGCGTGACACGTCAGACGGAAGCCCGGCGGCAGCGCCTCGCGGCGCGAGAAGCGCAGCTCGGGCTCGGTGATCGGATTGAGGTGCGCGGCATCCGAGCGGATGCCGAACTTCGCGAACTCGCCCTCGGCCACGAGGCACTTGCAGCGCCCGCAGATGCCGCGCCCGCCGCATACGGAATCGATGTCGACGCCGAGCTCGCGCGCGGCGCCGAGCACGCTCGTGCCGATCGGGAATCGCCCTCGCTTTCCCGACGGCGTGAAGACGACGAGCGCGTCCGTGCTCCGCTGCGCCACAGCCAAGCTTCCTTCGCGCGGCACGCCGGCTAGGCGCCCGCCACGCGAGCGCGTCGCCCACCGCGGCGGCGCCCGACACCCGCGTCGCCCGCGGGCTGCTCGCGATACACCGAGATCCAGGTTCCGCACTCCCGGTCGTTCGCGTTGATCACGTCCGCCGCGCGGATTCCGCTCATCATCTCCGGGTGCAGCGGATTCACGATCGCCGAGGTGAGCCCCGCGCCCGCCGCCATCGTGACGAAGGTCGTGTTCATCACCGTGCGATTCGGCAGGCCGAAGCTGATGTTCGACGCGCCGCAGGTGCTGTTGACGCCGAGCTCGTCGCGCAGCCGCGCCACGAGCTTCAGCACCTGCCTGCCCGCCGCCGCGATCGCGCCGATCGGCATCGCGAGCGGGTCGACGACGACATCGCAGCGCGGAATGCCGTGATCCTCGGCGCGCTCGACGATCTTCTTCGCGACCTGGAAGCGCACGTCGAGATCCTGCGAGATTCCCGTATCGTCGTTCGAGATCGCGACCACCGCGCATCCGTACTTCTTCACCAGCGGCAGCACGCTCTCGAGTCGATCCTCTTCGCCGGTCACGGAGTTGAGCAGCGGCTTGCCCTGGTAGACCGCGAGGCCCGCTTCGAGCGCTGCGACGATCGACGAATCGATCGCGAGCGGCACGTCGGTGATCGACTGCACGAGCTGGATCGCCTTGGCGAGGATCGCGGGCTCGTCGGCGAGCGGGATGCCCGCGTTCACATCGAGCATCGCCGCGCCGGCGGCGACCTGCGCGAGCGCGTCGGCCTCGACGCGCGAGAAGTCGCCGGCCTTCATCTCGGCCGCGAGCGCCTTGCGCCCGGTGGGATTGATGCGCTCGCCGATCACGACGAACGGGCGGTCGGGGCCCATCACGACCTCCTTGGTCGCGGAGCTGATCACGGTATGGGGCATGGTGGGTTCCTCTATTCGCCGACTTCGGGCGCGCGGGGGCTCGTCTCGCTGTTCTCGAGAAGTCCGCCTCGACGCGCGACGCGGTCGAGGCGTTCGACGGTCCACTCGGTCTCGAGCCTCGCGACGGTCTCGTTCACGCTCTTCTCCAGATCGTCTCCGCAGGGCTGGCTCTCGCGCCGCCAGTCTGCGAGATAGGCATCTTCCGAATGCTTGCGCGCGCGCATGGCCGCGCGATCGATCGCGCGCTGGAAGCGCGGATGCAGCTCCCGCTTGATGGCGGTCGTGCGACCTTGTCGCGCCATCACCTGGGCCGGGATGTCGCGCCAGTAGACGGTGATGAGCTTGTTCAACGCGGATCCTCCAGCGGCTGCGATCCGACGGCTTCGCCCCCGAACGGCAGCACGCGATTCAGCGGCTCCAGCCCCGTGAAGCAGGTCTCGAACTCGAGCCCGAGCCGCCGCGCGCACTCGCGCGCCTTCTCGACGAGCTCCGGCGACTGCGTCTGCGCCAGGTAGACGACGCGCCGGTAGTTGCCGAAGTACACCGAGCGGAGCTCCGGGTGCCGATCGAGACCGAGCCCGCGCATCACGATCGCGTCGAACTGGCGGACCATGAAATCCGTCAGGTAGAAGGTGCCGAGCTCGGCCTCGTGCAGCTCCGCGAAGCGCTCCGCGCCCGCGAAGAACTCGTAGCAGTGCGCGCCCGGCAGGCGCTCGATGCCGTACTCGTCGAGCAGCGCATCCAGGCGCCCGCCCGTTCCGCAGTCCGCGTAGGCGACGAAGATCTCGTCGTACTCGTCCTTGGCGTCCTCCAGCTTGGCTCGCACCGCACCGGGGATCTCCCGAGGCGTGTTGTGGAGCTGAGCGGGCAGACACTCGACGGTGACATGCTCCCAGCCGCCGAGCCGCTTGAGGGCGAGCAGCTCCTG
>DASPGF010000516.1:0-7766 GCA_035620755.1 Myxococcota bacterium | reverse complement strand
GAAGCCGCAGCCGGAAGCGGGATCGAAGCCGCAGCCGGAAGCGAGATCGAGGCCGCAGCCGGAAGCGGGACGGAAGCTGGGATCGCAGTCGGATGCCGGATCGGCGCCTCGATCGGAGCCGAGAGCGCGATCGAAACTGGACTTGGGATAGGGACTTGTCGACGCCGGAATCGCTCGAGCTCGAGCTCAAGCAGCTGATCATCGACGCACTCGCGCTCGAGGACGTCGCGCCGGAGAACATCGAGTCGAGCGCGGCGCTGTTCGTCGAGGGTCTCGGGCTCGATTCCATCGATGCGCTCGAGCTCGCGATGGCGCTCGAGGAGCGCTATGGGGTGCGGATCGGCGACGATCCGGAGCTGAATCGGCAGATCTTCGCCTCCGTGCGGAACCTCGCGGCCTACGTCGACGAGCACCGCGCCGCCTGAGTTGGATCGGCGGTCCCGAAGTGCGGTTGGATGCATGACCCGAGAGGCGATCCACCGGATGTTCGTCGAGCTGCTCGCCGAGCACTTCGAGATCGAGCGCGAGCAGGTGCGCGGTGACGCGCTGCTCGTCGCGGACCTCGACCTCGACAGCCTCGACTTCGCCGCGCTCGGAGCCGAGATCGAGGCGATCACGGGCGTTGCGCTCGACGAGGGCGACATGCGCAGCAGCAAGACCCTCGGAGATCTGATCGATCGCCTGGCGGCGCGGATCTCCGAGCGCGGCCTCTGAAGCGCCGGGCCGCGCGAAGGAGTGCCGATGCCGCCTCCGCTTCCGACGTCGATTCCGATGCGGTCCGGATGCGTCGTGCTCTCGCGACCCGACTTCGGCAGCGCGCCCACCGACGAGCCCGTCGCGTTCGACCGCGCGGGCGGCCGCAGCATGCGCGCGCTCGCGCGCGATTCCGCGGCGCTCGCGGCGGCGATCGCGAAGGTGGGGTCGGGTCGCTGGCTCGTGTTCAGCGAGGACAGCTACGCGGCGGCGGTCGCGCTGATCGCGCTGTCGCAGACGCGCGGCTGCGCGCTGCTCGCGCCGAACCGCCAGCCCGAGGCCTTGCGCGAGCTCGGCGCGCGCGCGATCGGCGCGATCCTCGACCCCGATCTGTTCGGCGATGCGCTCGCGGGCCCGCCGCAGCTCGCGCCGCTCGCGCAGGCGCCGTCCGACGACTGGGAGTGGCACGCGCCCGACCTCGACGCGCCGTTCGCGGAGTTCCGCAGCTCGGGAACCACCGGCGAGCCGCGCGGCGTGGTCAAGTCGCTGCGCCAGCTCGAGCGCGAGGTCGAGACGCTCGAGGCGCTGTTCGGCGGCGCGCTTCCGGCGCGCGCGCGCGTCTACTCTACGGTCTCCCACCAGCACATCTACGGGCTGCTGTTCCGCGTGCTCTGGCCGCTCGCGGCGGGCCGCCCGTTCCAGGCTGACACACTTCTGCGACCGCAGGAGCTGCTGCCGCGCATGGCCGAGGAGCCGCAGTGCGCGCTCGCGAGCTCGCCCGCGCACCTCAAGCGCCTGGCGGCGTCCGCGGAGCTGCCGCGCATCGCGGCGGGCTGTCACGCGGTGTTCTCGTCGGGCGGCGCGCTCGAAGCGGAGACCGCGCGCGCGATCGCGGGCGCGCTCGGCTCGCCGCCGTACGAGATCCTCGGGTCGACCGAGACCGGCGGCGTGGCGCTGCGGCAGCAGCGCGCGGACGGCGAGGCGTGGACCGCGTTTCCGGGCGTGTCGCTGCAGCGCGAAGCGGCGTCGGGGCGGCTCGTCGTGACTTCGCCATTCGCGAGCGAGGGGGATCGCGTCGACGGCGGCTCGCGCCGCTTTGCGATGGGCGACCGCATCGAGCTGCTCGACGACGGCCGCTTCCGGCTGCTCGGGCGCGCGGATCGCATCGTGAAGGTCGGCGAGAAGCGGCTCTCGCTGCCCGCGATGGAGCAAGATCTCGGCGCGCATCCGCGCGTCGACGAGGCTGCGCTCGTCGTGCTCGAGCGCGGCGCCGATCCGCGGGTTCACGCGGCGATCGTGCTCGACGCGCTCGGCAAGCAGCAGCTGCTCGCTGGCGGGCCGCGCGCGGTGAGCGAGTCGCTCGCGCGGCACCTCGGCGAGCGTTGGGATCGCGTGCTGCTGCCGCGCGTCTGGCGCTACCTCGACGAGCTGCCGCGCGACGCGCAGGGGAAGCTGCCGCGCGCCCGGCTCGCCGCGCTGTTCGAGAGCGAGCGACGCGATCCGCTGCTGCTCGGCGAATCCCGCGATGCCGCCGCGCTCGAGCGCCGGCTCGAGGTTCCCGACGACCTCGCATTCTTGCGCGGGCACTTCGAGGGCTTCCCGGTGGTCGCGGGCGTGGTGCAGCTGCGCTGGGTGAGCGACGCGGTGCGCGCCTGGCTCGGCGAGCCGCCGCGTATGCACGCGATCGAGGCACTGAAATTCCCAGAGCCGCTGCTGCCGGGCCAGTCGTTCACGCTGCGCGTCGAGCTCTCCGAGCATCGCGACGCGCTGCGCTTCCACCTCTACGACGGCAACCGCAGCTTCGCGAGCGGACGCTTCCGCATCGGGGCGCCGCGTTGAAGCCCTGTCTGCTGATTCCGATCTTCGATCACAAGGACGAGATCCGCGGCGTGCTCGACAGCCTCGCGCGCTTCGGCCTGCCCTGCATCGTGGTCGACGACGGCAGCGGCAGCGAGACGCGCGCGGTGCTCGACGCCGCGGAGAAGGAGTACGCGTGGCTCGACGTCTTCCACCGCGACGAGAACGGCGGGCGGGGTGCCGCGCTCGCGACGGGCTATCGGCTCGCTGCGAAGCGCGGCTACACGCACGCGATCCAGCTCGATGCCGACGCGCAGCACGACGCCGCGGACGTGCCGCGCTTCGCGGCCGCGGCCGGCGCGCAACCGGACGCGCTGCTGCTCGGTGAGCCGATCTTCGACGCGAGCATCCCGAAGGGCCGGCTCTACGGGCGGCAGCTCTCGCGCTGGATGGTGTGGCTCGCCACGCTCTCGCGCGACGTCGAGGATCCGCTCTGTGGATTTCGCGGCATTCCGCTCGCACCCACGCTCGAGCTGCTCGCTGCGAAGAAGCTCGGTCACCACATGGAGTTCGATCCGCAGCTCGTGATCGAGCTGTGCTGGCGCGGAGTCGCCGTCGTGAACCTGCCGACGCGGGTCGTCTATCGCGCGGGCGGCCTCTCGCACTTCGACTTCGTGCGCGACAACCTGCGCCTGGCCGGCGTCTACGCGCGCGCGCTCGGCGGCATGCTGCTGCGCTTGCCGCAGCGGATCGCGCGCCGCGCGCACGCGAGGGCGCGCGCATGAACGCGAGCCACTGGTCGGAGGTTTCCGAGCGCGGCAGCGTTCGCGCGCTGCGCTTCGCGGCGTGGGCGCATCGCCACCTCGGGCGCGCGCCGATGCGCGTGCTGCTGCGCTGTGCGTCGCTCTACTTCTTCGCGTTCGCGCCCGGCGTGCGGCGCGCCTCCCGGAGCTACCTCGAGCGCATCTGGCAGCGCCCCGATGCGCGCGCCGCGCTGCGCCGCGCACCCGGGCCGCGCAGCGTGATCGCGCACATCTACTCGTTCGCGACGAGCGTCTACGACCGCATGGTGGTGCTCGGCGGCGAGCTCGACGCGTATCAGATCGAGCACGATCGCAGCGGCGAGATCTTCGCGCTCGCGCGCGAGAAGCGCGGCGCGCTGCTGCTCGGCGCGCATCTCGGCAGCTTCGAGCTGCTGTGGTACCTGTCGCGCAAGTACGACCTCGCGATCAACGTCGTCGCCTACTTCGAGAACGCCGCGCGCATCAATGGGTTCCTCGACTCGCTCGACCCTGGAACGCGCGTGCGCGCGATCGGGCTCGATCCGAGCTCCGTCCGCTCGGCGTTCGAGATCCGCGCCTGCATCGAGCGCGGCGAATTCGTGGTGATCCTCGCCGATCGCGTGCCTCCCGGCGAGCGCGCCCGCTGTGCGCAGGCGGCGTTCCTCGGCGCCAGCGCCGCGTTCCCGATCGGCCCGTTCGAGCTCGCGGGCGTGCTCGATTGCCCCGTGTCGCTCGCGCTCTGCGTGCGCACCGGCGAGGGCCGCTACCGGACGGTGTTGCGCCCGCTGCGCGACGCGGCGCGGATCGCGCGCGCGGAGCGCGACGCGCGCGCGCGCGAGCTGCTGCTGGGCTACGTCGCCGCGCTCGAGAGCTACTGCACGCGCTTTCCGTACGAGTGGTTCAACTTCTTCGACTTCTGGTGCGAGAGCTCGGAGCGCGCCGCGTGATGCAGCCCGCATTCCCGCCGATCGAGCAGCTGCTGCCGCACGCGGATGGGATGCTGCTGCTCGAGCGCGTGCTCTCGCACGATGCGCGCGAGACGCGCT
The DNA here is from genome assembly GCA_035620755.1 of Myxococcota bacterium. Classification (GTDB taxonomy): domain Bacteria; phylum Myxococcota_A; class UBA9160; order UBA9160; family SMWR01; genus JACZVU01. The sequence goes on along the minus strand of DASPGF010000516.1, from coordinate 3,448 downwards.
GCGCGACGAGCGGCGCGCGCAGCGCGCTGTTCGTGAGCCCCGACGGAAGCGTGCCGAGCTGGCTCGGCATCGAGTACATGGCGCAGTGTGCGGCGGTGCACCGCGGGCTCGCGGAGCGCGACCGCGGCGAGCGGCCGCGCCCGGGCCTGCTGCTCGGCTCGCGCCGCCTCGCGCTGCGCTGCGAGGCGTTCGCGCGCGACGACGCGCTCGAGGTGATCGCGCGCCACCACCGCGGCGAGCTCGGGCTGGTCGCGTTCGACTGTGCGGTGCGCTCGGCGGCGAGCGGCGAGACCCTGGTCGAGGGGCGCGTGAACCTCTATCTGTTCCGGGACTGGGGCGCGATCGGGGAGGCTCGCGGATGAGCGTGCGACAGGCGCCGCAAGGCGCGCGCCGGGCGCTCGTGACGGGCGCGAGCCGCGGCATCGGGCGCGCGATCGCGATCGCGCTCGCGCGCGACGGCTTCGACCTCGCGCTCAACTACTTCCGCAGCAAGCTCGAGGTCGAGACGGTCGCGGCCGAGATCGCCGCGCTCGGCCGCCGCGCGAGCCCGCTGTGCTTCGACGTCGCGGACCGCGAGGCCTGCGAGCAGGCGATCGCGTCCGACATCGACGAGCACGGCGCGTATTGGGCCGTGGTCTGCAACGCGGGCGTCCACTCCGATGCGCCGTTTCCGGGCCTGTCGGGCGAGGCCTGGGATCGCGTGCTCCGCACCAACCTCGACGGCTTCTACAACACCCTACACCCGCTCGTGATGCCGATGGTGCGCGCGCGGCGCGGCGGCCGAATCGTCACGATCGCGTCGCTCGCGGGCCTCGCGGGAAACCGCGGCCAGGTGAACTACAGCGCGTCCAAGGCGGGGCTCGTCGGTGCCACCAAGTCGCTCGCGCAGGAGCTCGCGACGCGCGGCATCACCGTCAACTGCGTAGCGCCGGGCTGGATCGCGACGGAGATGCTGGAGACCGTCGACGTCGATGCGCTCGCGGCGATGGTTCCCATGCGGCGGCTCGGCACGCCCGAGGACGTCGCGGCAGTCGTATCGTTCCTGATGTCCGAGGGCGCGTCGTACATCACGGGCCAGGTGATCTCGGTCAACGGCGGAGTCTACTGATGGTGGCTTCCCGCGAGCCGTTCGACGTCGCGATCGCGGGCGGGGGCCTCGCGGGCAACCTGCTCGCGCGGCAGCTGCGCCGCGCCGCGCCCGAGCTGCGGGTCGGCCTGTTCGAGCGCACCTCGCAGACCTCCTACAAGGTCGGCGAGGCCACCGTCGAGATCGCCTCGAACTACCTGATCCGCAGGCAGGGCCTCTCGCACTACCTCTACGAGAACCAGCTGCCGAAGAACGGCCTGCGCTACTTCTTCGACAACGCCGAACGCGACGCACCGCTCGAGCAGATGAGCGAGATCGGCAGCACGAATCTGCCGTTCCATCCCGCGTTCCAGCTCGACCGCGCGCGGCTCGAGGCCGACCTGCTCGACATGAACCGCCGAGACGGCGTGCAGGTGCGCACGGGCGCCGCGGTGGGATGCGTCGAGCTCGGCACGCGCGGCGAGCCGCACCGCTTCGAGGTGACGAGCGGCGGCCGCACGACCGCGTGCGAGAGCCGTTGGCTCGTCGACGCGAGCGGGCGCAGCGGGCTGATCGCGCGTCTGCAGGGGCTCAAGGTTCCCGAGGCGACGCACCGTCTCGGCTCGGTGTGGGGCCGCTTCGAGGGCGTCGCCGACATCGATCAGACGGGCTCGGAGGCGTTTCGCGCGCGCGTGCGCCACACGTCACGGCGGCTCTCGACGATCCACTTCTGGTATCCGGGCTACTGGATCTGGTTCATCCCGCTGCGCGGCGGAACGACGAGCGTCGGTGCGACCGGCGACGCGATCGCGCGCTCGAAGGAGCTGCGCACGCCCGAGGGGTTCCGCGCGTTCCTCGACGAGCACCGCGCCGTGCGCGAGCTGCTCGCGGGCGCGAAGAGCATCGACATCGGGAGCTACACCCAGATCGCCTACGGAACCTCGCGCTTCTTCCACCCCGACCGCTGGGGGCTCACGGGCGAGGCCGCGACCTCCGCGGATCCGCTCTACAGCCCGGGCAGCGATTTCATCGCGCTGGAGAACGACTACCTGAGCGATCTGATCCGGCGCGACCTCGTCGACGGCGAGCGCGCCGAGCTCGCGGAGCGCTGCGAGCTCTACGACCGCTTCATGCAATTCCGCCACGAGGCGACGATGCGGCTCTACCGGAACCTCTACGCTCCGCACGGCAGCTTCGAGCTCGCGCGCGCGAAGTGGGATTTCGACATCGCGCTCTACTACAACCTCTGGGTCTCGCCCTACATGCGCGACGAGCACCTCGACCGCGACTACCTCGCCGAGCAGCTGCGCCTGCGGCCGCTGATCCTGCAGGCGCTCGAGAACTTCTCGCTGCTGTTCCGGCGCGTCGAGGCCGCGCTGCGCGAGCGCGGCGATTACTTCCGCGCGAACACGGGCGAGTTCCACTACGGGCTCGCGAACATCGACTTCGAGCGGCAGGTCGGATGCGAGCGCTCGGCGGACGAGGCGCTGCAGAAGACCGAGCAGATCTTCAACGGGGTGCGAGCACAGGCGCTCGAGCTGCTCGGCGAGCTGGCGAGCGAGCGCGGCGTCGAGCCGCTGCCGCTCAAGGCATTCCTCGGGCGCCGTGGAATCGATTGAACGGCGCCGGCTGCGCAACGCGCTCGCGGTGGGAGCGCTTTCGCTGTGGATCGGCGCGTGCGCAATCGCCTATCCCCCGTTGATCGAGCTCGCGCTCTCGCGCTTCGGCGTGTCGGGCGTCGCGAGCGCGATGCTGCTGCTGCTCGCGCTCTCCTTCGCGCTCTGGGGACGGCGTTCGCGCGCCGCGCAGCGCGGCGGCGGCGCGGCAAGCGCGGGCGTCGCGGCGCTGCTCGTCGGCGCCGCGGCGAGCGGCCGCGCACTCTATCTCGAGCTGATTCCGAGCGTCGTCTATTTCGGGCTCGCGGGCTGGTTCGCGGCGAGCCTGCGCGCGCGCGATTCGCTCGTCGAGCGCGCGGCGCGCTGGCTCGTTCCCGAGGTGCCCGCGTTCATTCGCGCCTACTGCCGCAAGCTGACCGCGTTCTGGGCGATCTTCTTCGCCGCGAGCGCGCTCGCGATCGCCGCTCCCGCGCTCGCGGGTGACCACGAGGCGTGGCGCTTCGCGAGCGGCAGGCTCGTGCTCGCGTCGATGCTCGCGGCGAGCCTCGTCGAGTTCCTCGTGCGCAAGACCTGGTTTCGCTACTACTTCCATCGCGGCTGGTTCGACCGGCTGTGGGAAAAGATTTTTCCCGCGCACAACACCGAGCAGGGTCGACGGTCGATGGAGTACATCGCGGAGTACTGGCGACAGCGAAACGGGTAGACGCGACACGCGGGCGGTCTGCGCCTGGATCGCGGGTCGGCGTGCCCACTCGCTCCGAACCCC
>DASPGF010000515.1:0-4427 GCA_035620755.1 Myxococcota bacterium | reverse complement strand
CTGCGTTCATGGCCCTGGGCGCGCCCGGGAGCGCCGGCGATCTCGCTGCCGCGCTCGCGGGCTCGACCGCGATGCGGTACCAGACGAGTCTGCGCGAGCAGCGCGCGATCGCGCGTGCGCACGTCGAGCCGCGCATCGACGCGATCTGGCGCTGGCCGGATTTCTTCTCGGTGAGCGTCAACGTCGCGATCCCGAACCCCTGGACGGGAACGCTGCTCGGCGCGACGGGCGCCGCGACGCTCGACGAGAACGGCGAGCTCTACGTCGGCGCGGGCGGAAGCGTGGGGTCGAGCCTGACGCTCATCTCGGGAAGCGCAGCGTTCGGCTGGCTCAACCAGGCCGCCCCGCCGACCGCACCGCAGCTCCAGCGCTTCCTCGCGGGGCGCGGCTTCAATGCGAGCGCGGGATACTGGATCGGCGGCGCCTACAGCTACACCATCGAGACGGGCGAGAGTTCGACGAGCCTGGGCTTCTTCTCGCCGCAGGCCGGAGTCGGGTACACCTACTCGTGGCACGTGGGGGATCTATGGGATTGAGTGCCGTAGGTGTGCCGGGTGCGCTCGCACTCGGCGCGGTGCTCGTCGCGGTGGGAGCCGCGGCGCTGCTGTGGCCGGAGCGAATCCAGCGTTGGGTGCTCGGCTTCTACGATGACGCGCGCGGCCTCGCACGCTGGAATCCGCTGCTCGGATGGATGCGCACGCCCGCCTACGTGTGGTCGCTGCGGATCATCGGAGTGCTCGCGATCGCCGCGGGCTGTGCGATCGCCGCCGCGGTCGCACGCGGAGGCGCCTAGGTCGGGGTCGTGCGCGAGCCCTCAGTCTGCGCTCGGGCTCTTCACGGTGAGCACGGGGCAGGGCGCGAGCCGCACGACGCGCTCGGCAACGCTGCCGAGCATCGCGTGCTTGAGGCCCGAGAGGCCGCGCGTGCCCATCACGATCATGTCCGCGTGGATGTCCTCCGCGGTGACGTTGATCGCGAGCGCGGGGCTGTCGGCGGAGAGGATCGACTCGACCTTGATGCCCTCGCCGAACACGCGCTCGTGCCACTCGTTGAGGCGCTTGCCGGCAGCGTTGCGCAGATCGGCCTGGTAGGTGGAGGGAAGCACGATGCCGTACGGCGATACGGCCGTGGTCGGCACGTGGTAGCAGTGCAGCAGGTGGATCGTCGACCCGAACAGGTGCCCGAGCTGGATCGCGGTCTCGAGCGCCTCCTTCGAATGCTCCGAGAAATCGACGGGAACCAGGATCTTTTCGAAGCGGGTCATGGTCGTTGCTCCTCCGTTCGGTTATGGATAGGAAACCAAGCATCAAGCGTGCCAGCCGTACATCGAGCAGGGTCGCCGTCAGAGCATAGCGTGGCCCATTCATCCGCATTGCGGGGCAAACTGCATCACCCATGAGTGAAGCGCGCGGCGCCTTTCGGGGCGCTTTCTTCAGCTACGGATTCCGGCCGTTCTTCCTCGCGGCGGGCCTCTACGCGCCGATCGCGCTGCTGCGCTGGCTCGGCGCGCTTCTCGGCTGGTGGGCGCTGCCGAGCGCGGTGTCGCCGATCTGGTGGCACGCGCACGAGATGATCTTCGGCTTCGCGCTCGCCGCGGTCTGCGGCTTCCTGCTGACCGCCGTTCCGAACTGGACGTCCACGCAGCCCGTCACGGGCGGCCCGCTCGCGCTGCTGCTCGCACTCTGGCTCGTCGGCCGCGCGGGCATGTGGCTTTCGGCGTGGCTCCCGGGCGGGCTTGTCGCTGCGCTCGACCTGCTGCTGATTCCCGCGCTGCTCGGCTGTGTCCTTCCGCCGATCCATCGCAGCCGCAGCCCGCGCCACTACGTGTTCGCGCTGTTCCTGGTGCTGCTGTGGGTCGCGGACTGGCTGAGCCTGCTGTCCGGCGGCGAACGCTGGCCCGCGCGCACGACCACGGGCCTCTACCTCGGCACGTACGTGCTGACCGCGATGGTGGCGATCATCGGAGGGCGCGTGGTGCCGAACTTCACGCGCGGCGCGCTGCGCGCGCGCGGTGAAGAAGCGGGGGTGCGCACGAGCGAGCCGATTGCGCGCGCAGCGCTGCTCGCGCTCGTCGCGTCGCTCGCGATCGATCTGTTCGCGCGCAATCGGGCCGCGAGCCCCGCGCTCGAGCTCGCCAACGGCTGCCTGGCGCTGCTCGCGGCGCTGCTGCTCGCGCTGCGCGCCAGGGGCTGGCGCTTTCGCGAGACCTGGAGCGATCCGCTGCTGTGCGTGCTGCACGTCGGGCAGGCCTGGCTGATCGTCGCGTTCGCCGCGCGCGCGCTCGCGAGCCTGACGGGCTGGATCCCCGCGAGCGCGGCCTTCCACGCGCTCGGCGCGGGTGCGATCTCGACGATGATCCTCGCGTTCCTCACGCGCGCGCCGCTCGGCCACACGGGAAGGCCGCTGCGCGCGTCGCCTGTGACGGCAATCGCCTACGGGCTCGTGGTCGTGGGGGGCGCAGCGCGCGTCGTCGCGCCGCTGCTGCCCGCGCGGCTGCAGCTCGCGGGCCTCGTGGCCGCGGGCGCGCTCTCCGCGCTCGCGTTCGCGGTCTACAGCGTCGAGTACTTTCCGATCCTCACGCGCCCGCGAGTCGCGTGAACGGCTGCGCGCGGGCTCGGCTCAGTACGGCTCGATGTGGACGGTCACGTCGTCGACCGCGAACCGCTCGCTGATCACGCGCTCGATCTCGTCGGCGATCGCGTGGGAGTCCGCGGTCGAGAGATCGCGGTCCACGCTCACCACGAGCTCGATCGCGGGGCCCGAGCCGCTGTGCCGCGAGCGCACCCGCCGCGTCTCGCGCACGCCCGAGACGCTCGCGGCCGCGCTCGAGAGCGCGTCGGGGTTGGCGATGCTGCGCTCGACGAGCACGGGAATCGCCTTCTGGAACAGCCCGTACGCGAGGTAGAGGATCATCGCGGCAACCGCGATCGAAGCCAGCGCGTCGAGCCAGCGGTAGCCGCGCGCCGCGAGCTGCCAGCCGGCGATCACGACGATGGTCGTGAGCACGTCCGAGAGCGTATGCCGCGCGTCCGCGAGCAGGATTTCGGAGCGCAGCCGTCGCGCCGCGCGGCTCTCGCCGAACGTGACCAGCACGTTGACCGCGAGCACGCCGAGCATCAGCGCGAGCTCCCAGGGCGCGTGGGTGATCGCGCGCGAGTCGCGATCGAGCGCGCCGAGGATGATCTCGATCGCGAGCACCGAGAGCAGCATCGCGATGCCGAACACGGCGAGCGTCTCGAACTTGCGATGGCCGTAGGGATGCTCGCGGTCGGGGGGCTCGCGCGCGATGCGGATCGCGATGAAGCCCGCGACGTTGTTCGCGAGGTCGGCGAGCGAGTGGATCGCATCGCCGAGGATCGCGATCGAGCCCGTGCTGAAGCCGACGGCCGCCTTGGCGAGCATCACCGCGAGATTCGCGAGCCCGGTGACGACGAGCACGCGCTGGACCCCGTGGTCGCGCGACGCGGCTTCGCGCTGTGCCATGTCGTCGTCTCGCCCCGCTGAGGTAGAGTGGCGCGGGCGGATCCGAGGAGGCCGCCGAGGCGCGCACGCGATTGGGTCGCAGCGGTTGGCAGCGTAGCGCCCCGCGCCGCTGCGCGGCGATGCGCCGCGAAGCGCCGACCGGCGGAGCGAGAATCAGCCGGCGGGGAGCGGAGAGACGAGGAGAGGCGAGGAGAGGGGGGAGAGACATGGGCGGAGCGAAGGACGCGAAGGGGGCGAAGGGGGCGCAGGAGCCGCGCCGCGAACCGGGAGCGCGCGGGGCTCGCGAGCGGCAGACGCCGGAGCGCGTGCGCGACCTCATGACGGCGCAGGTCGCGACGCTCGAGCTCAACGACAAGCTCAAGCTCGCGGACGACGTGATGCGGCTCGGCCGCATCCGACACATGCCCGTGCTCGACGACGAGGGAGCGATCGTCGGCATCGTGAGCCAGCGCGACCTGTTCCGCGGCGCGCTCGCGCGCTGCATCGGCTACGGGGAATTCGCTCAGCAGAAGCTGCTCGATCAGCTCGTCGTCAAGGAGGTGATGAGCACGGGCGTCGCGATCGTCGAGCCGACCGCGCCGCTCGAAGACGCCGCACGCCTGATGATCGAGCGCAAGATCGGCTGCGTGGTCGTCGCCGAGGAGGGGCGCCTGGTCGGCATCCTCACCGAGAGCGACTTCGTGCGCCTCTACGCTACCCCGCGCGAGGGCGCGCACGCGCGCCGCTGAGCTGCACGCGCATCGCGCCGAGGCGCGCGCGGCGATCTAGAGCAGCTTGCGCAGCTTCGCGTAGCCGTCGCGGATCTCCTTGAGCGTGAGATTCGCGGCATCGCCCACGTCGCCGGCGACCTCGCGGCCGGCTTCGCGCGCGACCTTGAGCTTCGATTCCACGTGCTGCCAGCTCTTTTCGAGCTTCTCCCACTGCTCCTTCGCGTCGAGCTTGCC
>DASPGF010000514.1:0-5035 GCA_035620755.1 Myxococcota bacterium | reverse complement strand
CGTGATGGCGTTCTCGCGACACCGGGAATTCCGCGCCGACGCGGGCGGAGCGCGCCTCGCGGGCCGCGAGGCGATGGTCGGCGCGCTGCAGCGGCTCGCGGCGGGCGCAGGCCAGCCGCTCCCGGACCAGCTGCGCGCGTTCGGGATCTCGGGCGGCCGCAGCCGCAGCTTCGCGCGGCTGTTCATGAGCCACCCGCCGATCGAGGAGCGCATCGCGCGACTGCGCGGCGCCGCGTAGCGGCGCGAGTGGCGGGGCGGACGGGACTCGAACCCGCAACTTCCGGCGTGACAGGCCGGTGCTCTAACCGATTGAACTACCGCCCCGGTTGGAGAGAGCGTCGAGTAGCGCATGGTAGCGCGCCGCGCAAAGGAAACGCGCCGCACCCGCTGGCCTGGGTGGCGCGCTCGGGGCGCGGCTCGGGCTGGTGGGCGCGGACGGGATCGAACCGCCGACTTCCTCGGTGTAAACGAGGCGCTCTGCCAGCTGAGCTACGCGCCCACGGGCCCGCAGCGCGAGCTTAGTTGACTCCGGCGGGGCTCGGAAGCTCGCTCACGGCGGGCGGCGTGGCGTGGCTGGGCGGCACCTCGATGATGCCCGCGAGCTCGTAGTCGCCGTCGCGCAGGAAGCCCTCGGGATCCTCGAGCGCGAGCGCCGTCACGAGCACCTGGTCCATGTGGTCGACCGGGATGATCGTGAGGTTGCGCTTGATGTTCGCGGGAATCTCCGCGAGATCCTTCTCGTTCTCCTTCGGGATCACGAGCGTGTCGATGCCGCCGCGGTGCGCGGCGATCATCTTCTCCTTGAGGCCGCCGATCGGCAGCACGCGGCCGCGCAGCGTGATCTCGCCGGTCATCGCGACGTTCGAGCGGATGGGGATGCGCGTGAGCGCAGACGCGATCGTGGTCGCGATCGTGATGCCCGCGGACGGCCCGTCCTTGGGCGTCGCGCCCTCGGGCACGTGCACGTGGAGGTCGACCTTCGAGTAGAAGTCGCTCGTGAGCCCGAGCTGCTTCGCGCGCGACCGCACGTAGGAGAGCGCCGCGTTCGCGCTCTCCTGCATCACCTCGCCGAGCCGCCCGGTCACCTGCAGCTTGCCGCGCCCGGGCGTCACCGCGACCTCCGTCTGCAGCAGCTCGCCCCCGACGTCGGTGTAGGCGAGCCCCGTACAGACGCCGATCCGATCCTCGACCTCGGCCTGGCCGAAGCGGTACTTCCGCACGCCGAGGTGCTTCTTCACCTTCGCGGGCGTGATGCGCGTGAGCGTCGCCGATGCGCCCGCCTTCACGACGTCGCGCGCGACCTTGCGGCAGATCGACGCGATCTCGCGCTCGAGGCTTCGCACGCCGGCCTCGCGCGTGTAGTAGCGGATCATCTCGAGGATCGCGGCGTCGGTGAACTCGATCTGCGCGGCGGTGAGCCCGTTGGCTTCGATCACCTTGGGCACGAGGAAGCGCATCGCGATCTGGAGCTTCTCGCTCTCGATGTAGCCCGGCAGCTGGATGATCTCCATGCGGTCCTGCAGCGGGCGCGGAATCTGCTGCAGCACGTTCGCGGTGCAGATGAACATGATCCGCGACAGGTCGTAGTCGACGTCCATGTAGTGGTCGTTGAAGGTGTGGTTCTGCTCGGGGTCGAGAACCTCGAGCAGCGCCGCGGACGGGTCGCCGCGGAAGTCCATCGACATCTTGTCGACTTCGTCGAGCAGGAACACCGGGTTTCCCGAGCCCGCCTTCTTGAGGCTCTGCAAGATCTTCCCGGGCAGCGCGCCGATGTAGGTGCGCCGGTGGCCGCGAATCTCCGCCTCGTCGCGCACGCCGCCGAGGCTCACCCGCACGAAGTCGCGGCCGGTCGCGCGCGCGATCGACTTGCCGAGCGAGGTCTTGCCGACGCCGGGCGGCCCGACGAGACACAGGATCGGCCCCTTCATGCGCTCGACGAGCGCCTGCACCGCGAGGTACTCGAGGATGCGCTCCTTGGGCTTGTCGAGCCCGTAGTGATCCTCGTTGAGGATCTGCTCGGCCTGCTGGATGTCCTGCTTCTCGGGCTTGTAGTCCTCCCAGGGAAGCGACAGGAACCAATCGACGTAGTTGCGCACGACGGTCGCCTCGGCGCTCATCGGCGACATCATCTTGAGCTTGCGGATCTCCTTCTCGCAGCGACTGCGCGCCTCGGCGGACATCTTCTTCTTCTTGAGCTCGGCCTCGAGCTCGTCCGCCTCGTTCTTGAATTCGTCGCGATCGCCGAGCTCCTTCTGGATCGCGCGCATCTGCTCGTTGAGGTAGTACTCCTTCTGCGAGCGCTCCATCTGCTTCTTGACGCGGCTGCGGATCTTGCGCTCGACCTCGAGCACCTCGATCTCCGCCTGCATGCGCGCGAAGACCTCCTCGAGCCGCTTCGCGGCCGAGTGGTTCTCGAGCAGCTCCTGGCGCTCTGCGAGCTGCAGGTTGAGATGGGCGATGATCGTGTCGGCGAGGCGGCCTGGCGCGCTCACGGCGGTGACGGTGTTGAGCGCCTCGGGCGGCACCTTCTTGTTGTTCTTGACGTACTTCTCGAACGCCGAGTGCACGGTGCGAACCAGCGCGTCGAGCTCGACACCCGAGTCGTCGACCTCGGGAACCTCTTCCACCTCGCACGCGAAGTAGGGATCCGAGCTCAGGAAACGCCGGATGCGAGCGCGCGACTTGCCCTCGACGAGCACCTTGACGGTGCCGTCGGGCAGCCGCAGCAGCTGGATGATCGAGCCGAGCGTCCCGATCTCGTAGATGTCTTCGCCGCGCGGCTCGTCCTCGGAGGCCTCGCGCTGGGCGCACAGCAGGAGCTCGCGATCGGTCGTCATCGCGTGCTCGAGCGCCTGGATCGATGGAGCGCGCCCCACGAACAGCGGCACGACCATGTGCGGGAACACGACGATGTCGCGCAGCGGGAGCAGCGGCAGCACGCGACCGGCCTCCCGGCTGCTCTCACTCCCGCTATCGTTTCCGCTCGACGCCTTGGCCATAGATCGATCTGCGTTAAGCCGACTCCGCTTCCGGCTCTTGCTTGAGGACCAGCAGCGGCGCGCTGCCCTGCTCGATCACTTCTTCGTTGATCAGGCACTCCTCGACGTCGCTGCGCGACGGGATCTCGTACATCAAATCGAGCATCACGTTCTCGAGGATCGAGCGCAGCCCGCGCGCGCCCGACTTGCGCTTGAGCGCCTGGCGCGCCACCGCGCGCAGCGCGCCCTCGCTGAAGCGCAGGCGCACGTCCTCGAACTCGAAGAGCTTCTGATACTGCTTGACGAGCGCGTTCTTCGGCTCGGTGAGGATCGCCATCAGCGCGTCCTCGTTGAGCTCGGTCAGCGTCGCCACGACGGGCAGGCGCCCCACGAACTCGGGGATCAGCCCGAAGTGGAGCAGATCCTCGGATTGGACCTCTCGCAGCACCTCGCCGAGCCTCCGATCGTTCCCGGTGGGCATATCGGCTCCGAAGCCCATTCCCTTCACCCCGATCCGGCGCTGGATGATGTTGTCGAGGCCGACGAACGCGCCGCCGCAGATGAACAGGATGTTGGAGGTATCGATCTGCAGGAACTCCTGCTGCGGGTGCTTGCGGCCCCCCTTCGGGGGCACGCTCGCGGTCGTCCCCTCGATGATCTTGAGCAGCGCCTGCTGCACGCCCTCTCCCGAGACGTCGCGCGTGATCGACGGGTTCTCGCTCTTGCGCGCGATCTTGTCGATCTCGTCGATGTAGATGATGCCGCGCTGCGCGCGCTCGACGTCGTAGTTCGCGACCTGCAGCAGGTTCAGGATGATGTTCTCGACGTCCTCGCCCACGTAGCCGGCCTCGGTGAGGGTCGTCGCGTCCGCGATCGTGAACGGCACGTCGAGGATGCGCGCGAGCGTCTGTGCGAGCAGCGTCTTGCCGCAGCCGGTGGGGCCGAGCAGCACGATGTTCGCCTTCTGCAGCTCGACGTCGCCGACGAAGGTCTGGCTCTCGATGCGCCGGTAGTGGTTGTGGACCGCGACCGACAGGATCTTCTTGGCCCGGTCCTGCCCGATCACGTAGTCGTCGAGGAATTCCTTGATCTCGACGGGCTTCGGGATCCGCGAGCTGCGCGAGGAGACCTCTTCGCGCCCGTACTCCTCGGCGATGATGTCGTTGCAGAGCTCGATGCACTCGTCGCAGATGTAGACCGTGGGACCCGCGATCAGCTTCTTGACCTCCTTCTGGCTCTTGCCACAGAAGGAACAAGACAGGTTCGCGTTGTCGTCCCTGCGCTTCACCGGCGGCCCCCACCCTCGCCCGCGCCGTTGCCGCGCGGTGAGACCTCGTGACGCGTGACCACGCGATCGATCAAGCCGTAGTCCCGCGCTTCCTCGCCCGACATATAGTAATCGCGCTCCGTATCGCGTGCGATGTCTTCGATCGGCCGGCCGGTGTGGGCCGCAAGAATCTCGTTCATCCGCGCGCGGAGCTTGAGGATCTCTCGCGCCTGGATCTCCACCTCCGTGGCCTGGCCGCGGAAGGCGCCGATCGGCTGGTGGATCATGATCCGTGAGTTCGGCAGCGCGAGGCGTTTGCCGGAGGCCCCGCACGCGAGCAGCCACGCCGCCATCGACGCAGCCTGGCCGAGGCAGATGGTCTGCACGTCGGGCCGCACGTATTGCATCGTATCGTAGATCGCGAGGCCGGCGGTCACCGATCCACCCGGCGAGTTGATGTAGAGGTGCAGATCCTTCTCGGGATCTTCCGCCTCCAGGAACAGCATCTGGGCGATGACCAGGTTGGCGACGTCGTCGTCGATCTCGCTGCCCAGGAAGATGATCCGGTCCTTGAGCAGCCGGGAGTAGATGTCGTAGGCCCGCTCGCCGCGGCTGGTCTGCTCGACCACCATCGGCACGAGCTGGCTTATCGGGCTGGCGCTCATCTGGGCGATGACCCCTCTTCGGTCACACAAGGGTGCTTCATGTGCCTGTAAGTGGGATCGGGTCCGGCCGCGGGCCAGAGCTTCGCGCCCTCGCGCGCCGGCGCGCGCGCGCTCTCTCACGCCCC
>DASPGF010000513.1:0-7727 GCA_035620755.1 Myxococcota bacterium | reverse complement strand
CGGCGGGATCCCAGCTACGCGCGCCGCCCGGAAGCGGCACCGCGGTATCCGCGGCCGCGTCGATCTCGACGCGCAGCGTGAGCGATGCGCGCTCGGCGTCGAGCCGCAGCCGCGGGATCGCCGCGCATTGCGGCGCGCACTCCGGCGCTTCGAGCAGCGCGGCGCGCAGCTCGTCGAGCAGCTCCTTCGACGGGAAGTCGGCGCTCGCGGGCGCCGCTCCGATTGTGGCGAGCGCCGCGATGAGCACCGCGATGGGCAGTGCGACCACCGCCGCCGACGCGCCGCCACGCGCGCGCAGCCAGCCCGAGAACGACGGCGCGCGGCCGCCGCCCGAGAGCGCGCCGAGCATGCACAGCAGCAGCGCGGCGAGCGCCGCGACTCGCGCGAAGCCGAACGCGGAGGTGAGCCACGGTGGCATGAGCACCAGCGAGAGCGTCTGGTCGGCGCGGACGGGTCCGCTCCAGGCGAGCTCGACGCGATTCCAGGTCCAGGTCGGCAGGCCGGGCCCGGTCGTCACGCGCGCGTTGGGATCGGGGCGATAGCCCTTGCTTCGTGGCGACGCGTACCCCAAAGCGCGCATCGGCATTTCGGGGGGCGGCGACGCGGCCTGGTCGCGCAGCGAATCCGTCGCTTCGAAGCCGACAATCGACCTGGGCGAATCGGCAGAGTGTGAGCTTTCGGCTTGAGTGACGATCTCTTCGATCTTGTCCGCGCGATCGGCCCGATATCCAGACATCAGCTCGCGCCCCGCGTGCTCGAGCACGGGGTGCAGCGCGACGCGCAGCTGCTCGACGCCGAACGAGACGAACGCGAGCACCAGCAGGCCGAGCGCGCCCGCGCGGTACCACGCGACGAGTCGCGACAGGCGGCCCGAAGGCAGCGCGCGGCGCAGCGCCTCGCCGACGAGCGCCGCGACCCACAGCCAGCGCGGCGCGTTCGGCTCGGTGTAGCCGATCGCGAGCGCGGCGATCGCGACTACACCCCAGCGCGTACCCCACAGGCGATACACGCCCATCGCGCTGATCAGCACCACGAACAGATCGAGCAGCGTCCAGCGGTTGAGCCAGGTCGCGGTGGCGCGATCCACGCCGCTCGCGTGGATCAGCCGCCAGCCGGGCGGCAGCCACAGCTGCGCGCCGAGCTGCTGGAATTCGTGATCCCAGCCGACCGCGGTGAGCGCGCTGCGTTCGTCCGCGCGGCTGTCCGCCGAGAGATCGATCGGCCCGAGCGGGATCTCGATGCCCGCACCCGCACCGCCCGCGACGCGCGTGATGAACTGGTCGTTGCCGTCGAGCGAGGCGCGCCCGAGTGCGATCGGGTCGCGCATCTCGAGCCGCGCGCTGCGGCGCACGACTCCCGTGATGCGATCGCTGAGCGTGAAGCCGCGGCCGTCGAAGTCGAGCCAGAGGCTGCGCTCGAGCGCGAGGTCGTCGGGCGCGGGGTCCGCGTCGCCGCGCCGCTTCTCGGCGAGCTGCAGCGCGCTCCCGGGCTGCATCAGGAACGCGGGCAGCTGTCGCCATTCCGCGGGCAGGTTCGTCTGGTTCGGGTCGACGGGCGGCGCGCCGCTCAGCTCGACGCTGCGCAGCTGCGGCCGCGCGTCGAACACCCAAATTTCTTCGGCGTCCCACTGCGCGTCGCCGTCCTCGCGCGCGGGCGCGGGCTGCGCGGGCGGGGCGAGCGATTCCGCGCGCTCCAGCTGGCGCGCCTGCAGCGAGAGCGTCCAGTTGCCCGGGCGCAGCTGCACGCGCAGGCGGCCATCCGGGTCGAGCCGCGCGGGCAGCGCGCCGTCGAGCGACATCGGCACGAAGCCCGCGGGCAGCGCGTTTCCGAGCAGCGCCTCGCGGCTGCGGCCCGCGACGCGCAGCTCGATGCGCGTGTCGAGCTGCAACGGAATCTCATCGATCACACGCCTGTGTACATCGATCTCGAGCCGATTCGCCTCGCCGCCGTCGGGCGCGCTGCGGCGCTCGAGCCAGAGCCGGCCGGGCTCGTCGCGATCGGGCAGCGCGACCTCGCGGCCGTTGAGCGTCAGCGAGACGAGCGCGGTCTCGGGAGGGATCGCGAGCGTCTCCGGCAGCGCGTCCCACGCGAACGCTCCGCTCACGCGGTGGATGCCCGGCTCGAGCTCGACGCTCGGCTGCGCGCCGTGCACGACGACCGGCGCGGGTCGGCCATCGACCTGCACGTCGAGCGGCCAGCGGTTCTCTCCGCCCGGCAGCGGCACGCGCGAGCGCGCGAAGATCTGCCAGCGCTGCGCGAAGCGGCCGCTCTTGGCGCCGAGCTCGAGCTCGAGCTGCGAGGGCCACGCGCAATGGCGCTGCGCGGCCGCGCGATCCAGCGGCTCGGGCCCCGGCGGGCGCGACAGGAACGGGCAGCGCTGCTCCTCGTGGCCGCGCAGCACCCAGTCGGTCCACTCCGCGAGCGGCCGCGGCACGGCGTCGAGCGCGAGCTGCTCCGCGCGCGCGGTCGCGAGCGGCGCGACCTGCGCGAGCGCCGCGAGCGCGAGCGCCGCGGCCCATCGGAGAGCAGCCATCGATCCGCCGGATCTCGACATCGCAGGGCCTCCATTCACGAAATGAGGAAGTGAGGGGATGGAGAAGTGTGGGCGTGCCTCGAAGCGCTGCGTGCGCGCCGCGGTCGGATGCTAGCCGTTCGCACGCCGCACGTACGAGATCTTCGAGGCGCGGAGGGGGCCGGCACGGCGCGCCGGCGGCCCGGCTCGATGTGCGCGCTCGGCGCGCGCAGCCGCGAGCGTGCGAGGGGATCCCAGGCGGCTGCGCGAATCGGTTATCGTGGGCACCCGCGCGCGCGTCGAACGAGCGGCGAGTCGCCGCCGTTTGCGTTCGCGGCATTGCGACTGGGGAGGATCCACCCATGCAGTCTCGATCCGCCGTCCTCGCGGCCATCGCCCTCGCGCTCGTCGTGGCTGCTCCGGGCGCGTTCGCGCAGGGGAAAGGCGGCAAGTCGCGCCTCGTGATCTGTCACGCGCCGCCCGGCAACCCGGACGCACGGCGCACGATGGAGATTCCCGAGGCCGCCTGGGCCGGCCACGAGGCGCACGGAGACACGCTCGGGCCCTGCGACGGCTACTCGGAGCGACACCCGCGCGAGTATGGCAGCGACGACGAGCGCGCAAAGCGCACCGACGAGCGCAAGCGCCGCGACCGCGACGGCGAGATCTCGGACGAGCCTGACCGCGAGCGGCGCCGAGACCGCGAGCCTTCCGAAGACACGGACCGCGACCGCGACATTTCGGACGAGCCGGACGGCGGCGGAGGAATTTCGGAGGAGCCCGACCGGGACCGGCGCCGCGACCGCGAACGCGAGATCTCAACCGAGTCCGAGGGCGACGGCGCGGAGGACAGCGGTAGCGAAGGCGTCGACGTCGAGCGCGCGCGCGAGCGCAAGCGGATCGACCGGCGCGACGCAGGTGACGACTCCGAGGCGGCCGGGGAATCGGATGACTCGCAGCCGAGTGAGCCGCGCAGGGCGCGCGAGGGGCGCGATGCGCGTCGCATCGAGCCCGACACCGAATCCGGAGCCGAGGCCGAGCTCGACGCTGACAGCGAGCCCGACTCCGCGACGGATGGCGCGCGCAAGAGCGAGCGCGGCTTCTTTCGCGGCATCCAGCAGTTCTTCGGCTTCGGCGGAGACGAGGCCGACGAGTAGCGCGAAAAATCGCACGGCGCGGCTGTGCTCTGCCAATCTCGAGGCGCGTACGCCGCCCGAACAGCCGAGACGCCGTCGAGTGCGCTCGCGCAGCTGGGGGCGGGAGCGGCCGTGGGGCCGCTCCCGCCGTCGTGCGCGGCCTGGAGCGCCGGGAGCGTGGCTTGCGCTTCTTCTCCCGGTGTTTGGGAACGCTCGCGAACCCAAAGTGGACTGTAAGCCGGGTTCTGTTCCGGCGCGCGGTTGCCCGCGAGCCGGCGAGGACCATTCCTCTAGCCGACGCATTGCTGCGTCGGTCGAGCGCTCTGACCCGGATGCTGGCAGCCGCGCCTCGCGGCGCGGCCGCTTCGGGCGGGTCGCCCTCGACAGCCTCCCTATTCGAGCTTGCTCCGGGAGGGGCTTGCTCCGCCGCCGGTCACCCGGCTGTCGCGCGTGGGCTCTTACCCCACGATTTCAACCTTGCCTGAGCCTCGCGGCGCGCCGTCAGGCGCGCCGGTCGCCGGCCATCGGCGGTGTGGTTTCTGTTGCGCTTTCCCTCGGGTTTCCCCGGGTCGCCGTTAGCGACCTCCCTACCCTGTGGAGCCCGGACTTTCCTCTCGCGGGCGGCAATTGCCCGCCAGCGATCCTCCGTCCACCTCCGGCTCCGCGAAGCCTACCGCGGCAGGCCCGCGAAGCAAGCGCGCGGCTCGGCGCCCGCCGCGCGCGAGCCTCGGCGCCTGCAGCGCGCGAGGCTCGGCGCCTGCACGCCGCGCGGCGCGTGATACGCTGCGCGCCGTGAAGGCGATCGTCTTCGATCAGCCCGGCGATCCGTCGGTGATGAAGCTCGGCGACGCGCCCGCGCCCGAGCTGCGCGCGGGCGCGATCCGGATTCGCGTCGCCGCGAGCGCCGTCAACCGCGCGGATCTGCTGCAGCGACAGGGTCTCTACGCGCCGCCCGCGGGCGCGTCGCCGATCCTCGGGCTCGAGTGCGCGGGCGAGGTCTCCGAGGTCGCCCCGGACGTCGACGGCTGGAGGGTCGGCGACCGCGCAATGGCGCTGCTTCCCGGCGGCGGCTACGCGCAGGAAGTCGTCGTCGAGGCGGGCTGCGCGATGCGCGTGCCCGACGCGCTGTCGCTCGAGCAGGCGGCGGGCGTCCCGGAGGTCTTCCTCACCGTCTACCTGAATCTGTTCGAGCTCGCCGCGCTGCGCGACGGCGGCTCGGCGCTCGTGCACGGCGGCGGCAGCGGCATCGGAACCGCAGCCATCCAGCTCGTCAAGCAGATCGGGGGCACGATCGTCGTCACCGCGGGCTCGAACGAGAAGTGCGCGCGCTGCGTCGAGCTCGGCGCGGACCGCGCGGTCAACTACCGCAGCGAGGATTTCGTCGAGGCCGTGCGCGAGCAGACCGGCGGGCGCGGCGTCGACGCGGTGCTCGATTCGATCGGCGCGCCCTACCTCGAGCAGAACCTCGCGGCGCTCGCGCTCGAGGGGAGGCTCGTGCTGATCGGTCTGATGGGGGGCGCCAGCGCGAAGCTCTCGCTCGCGCCGCTGCTCGTGCGCCGCCTGCAGCTGATCGGCTCGACGATGCGCTCGCGCTCCGCGGCGGTGAAGTCCGCCACGCGCGCCGCCTTCGAGGCGCGCTTCGGCGCGGCGCTCGCGACGGGCGCGATTCGGCCCGTGATCGATCGCGTGCTGCCGCTCGCGGAGGCCGCGGAGGCGCACCGCGTCGTCGCGGCGAGCGAGCACTTCGGCAAGGTGATCCTGCGCGTCGACTGACGACAGCCGCGCCGCGCTCGCTTCCCGAACGCTGGCGCCGCCGCTACGCTCGCCGGTCCGATCAGACCCGCCCACGAGGAGACGCAGGCATGGCACGGCTCGAGCGCACGCTTTCCATCGTCAAACCCGACGCCGTCGCGGCGGGAGCGACGGGCGA
This sequence comes from Myxococcota bacterium, assembly GCA_035620755.1. Classification (GTDB taxonomy): domain Bacteria; phylum Myxococcota_A; class UBA9160; order UBA9160; family SMWR01; genus JACZVU01. Next base: position 2,149 of record DASPGF010000513.1, on the reverse strand, counting down.
CATCCTGAGCCGCTTCGAGGAGGCCGGCCTGACGATCGTCGCGCTCAAGCAGATGCGGCTCAGCGAGGCGCAGGCGCGCGGCTTCTACGCGGTCCACAAGCAGCGCCCGTTCTTCGCCGATCTCGTGAAGTTCATGACCGAGGGGCCGATCGTCGTGAGCGTGCTCGAGGGCGAGAATGCGATCGCGAAGAACCGCGAGCTGATGGGCCCCACCAACTCGACCGAGGCCGCGCCCGGCACGATCCGCGGCGACCACGGCACGGACATCGAGCGCAACGCGGTGCACGGCTCGGATTCGCGCGAGACCGCGCGCGTCGAGATCGCCTACTTCTTCAACGCGATGGAGATCCAGGCGCCCGTCGAAGCGCTGCCCGACTAGGGGCGCGCGTCAGGCGTAGGTTCGCGCCATCAGCAGGATCAGGCCCACGTAGGTGAGCGAGAGCCAGAGCTTCTCGCTGCGCAGCGCTCGAGTCACGCGTTCCCCCTTGCGGGCGCGCGCGCACGGCGCGAGCCCCCCTGTTCTTTCGAACGAACGCGCGCGCACTTGAGCGCGAGCGCGCCGCCGCCGCGAATTTCTTCGCGGCGCGCTGCGCGATCGGTGAGCGGCGTCACCGTCGGGCGCGCGGGGGTCGCGATGCGGCGGCAGGCGATGCGCAGCTCGGCGCGTGCCGAGCTGCGCTCAATCTGCCGATCGGCGCAGGAACGTCGGGATGTCGAGCTCGTCGTCGAACGGCGACACCCAGTCCGCGGTGTTGCCGGTCTCCGATCCCGTGTGCAGCGACTTCGCGGCGGACGTGATCTCGCGGAACTCCGCCTGCGCGGGCTGCGAGTCGCGGCTCGCCGCGGGCAGCGCGCTCTCGTGCCCACCCGACGCTGCACCCGAATCGAAGCGCAGCGGCGTGACGTTGGCGCGCGGCTTGGCGCGCCATTCGACGTCGGGCCCGCGTCGCACGCGCGAATCGTCGAGGCCGGTCGCGATCACCGTGACGCGCATCTCGCCCGAGGTCATCTGCTCGTCGATCACCGCGCCGAAGATGATGTTCGCATCCTCGTGCGCAGCGGCCTGGATCAGGCTCGACGCCTCGTTGACCTCGAACAGCGAGAGGTCCTCGCCGCCCGTGATGTTGATCAGCACGCCGTGCGCGCCCTCGATCGAGAGGTCCTCGAGCAGCGGGCTCGAGATCGCCGCGCGCGCGGCGTCGACCGCGCGCGACTCGCCCGTCGCGGTGCCCGTTCCCATCAGCGCGACGCCCATCTCGTTCATGATCGTGCGCACGTCGGCGAAGTCGAGGTTGATCAGGCCGTGGATGGTGATCAGGTCCGAGATGCCGCGCACCGCGTTGAACAGCACCTCGTCCGCGAGCCGGAACGAATCACGCACCGAGGTGTTCTTGCCCGCGAGCGCGAGCAGGCGCTGGTTCGGGATCGTGATCACGGTGTCGACCACGCGGTGCAGCTCGTCGAGGCCGCGCTCCGCGTGCTTCATGCGCATGCGTCCCTCGAAGTGGAACGGCTTCGTGACGACGCCGACCGTGAGCGCGCCGAGCTCGCGCGCGACCTCTGCGACGATCGGCGCGGCGCCGGTGCCCGTACCGCCGCCGAGCCCGGCGGTCACGAACACCATGTCCGTGTCGTCGAGCAGCTCGCGGATGCGGTCGCGCACCTCGGTCGCGGAGTTGCGGCCCTTGTCGGGGTCCGCACCGCAGCCGAGGCCGCGCGTCTCCTTGTCGCCGAGCTGCAGCTTGATCGGCGCGCGATTGTGCTGGAGCGCCTGCGAGTCCGTGTTGGCGGCGATGAACTGCACGCCCGAAAGACCGGACTCGATCATGGTGTTGACCGCGTTGCCGCCGCCGCCGCCCACGCCGACCACCTTGATCGAGGCGCGCTGCGGCCCCCCCTCGAATTCGAGCAGCTCGCGGCCCGATCCACTGCGGATCAGCTCGTCCGAGAGCGCGGGTTGATCTGCCCCCGCTTGGGACGACCGGCCGGAAATCAAAACCTCGTTTCTTCGCTTGGACATCGCTCTCACCCCCCCACGCGATTCCGAGAACGCGCGGAATGTAACATGAAACTAGATCTTTTGTGCCACCTTAGGCCCGAAGTTGCGAAATGTTCCCGAGGGGCGCCGGAGTCCCCAAGGGGAATCCGG
>DASPGF010000512.1:0-3710 GCA_035620755.1 Myxococcota bacterium | reverse complement strand
ACCCACCCCCCTGATGGGTCGGGGCTCCTGGGGGCGGCGAATGAGGTAGGGAGATGGGAACTTCGCCGCCGGTGAGCAGTCAGCCCACGAAGCGAGTCGGGCGCGCGCGCGCCGACCACGCGAGGCCGAGCAGTCCGCCGCCGAGCAGCGCGACGGTCTGCGGCTCGGGAATTGCCGCGAGCGGCGCGACGCCCGGCGTCGGGATGTCGAGCGCGATGAAGTCCGTGGCGTTGTCGCCCGTGTCGACGTTCGCGAACAGCCGCGCGAGGCTCGCGCCCGCGGGCGGATCGACGGCGGCCGCGCGTTCGCCTGCGAAGAAATCCGCGGCGCCGAAGATCCCGTAGCCGACCGCGTCGAGCACGGCGTCCGCGCTGCGTAGCACGATCGAGTCGGGCCCGTTCTGGAAGTCGAAGTTCATGATCGAGTGCGCGCCCGCGACGAGCGTCGTGCCGTCGCCCACGTCGTCTGCGAGCAGCCAGATTCCGTCGAGCGGAAACACTCCCGACAGTGCGAGCGTGGGGCCCGCGCTGCCGTCGGCGCCGTTGATTCCCTCGAGGAACATGCCGTCGAGCGAGCTGCCGGGCTCTCCGTAGAGCTCGACGAACGAGAGGCCGTTGTCCGATCCCACGGCGTCGTAGAAGACTTCCGAGATCAGCGGGTTGGCGCGTGTAACGTGCGGAGCGATGGCGAGCAGCAGCGCGGCGAGCGAGTGCGGTATTCGATGCATGCGAGTTCTCCAATGCGGGTTGAGCGGGACCGCGGGTGCGGCGCGCGGCGGCGAGACGCGCCGCGCGAACGGGCGAGAGGCGAAGGGACGAGTGTCATCGCGAGGGCTCCGCGAGCTGGCGCGCGTACCAACCGCCAGTCCACGCGTCGATGCCCGCCGCGAGCTGCGCGGCGCGCAGGCGCTGCTCGGCGGCGGCGGGCGACCCGCTGTGCGCGGCCGCTTCGGCGAGCGCGCGGCGCCGCTCGAAGTAGAGCTGCGTGACTTCGTCGAGCACGTCGTCGCGCAGCTCGATGATCTCGCGCGCCTCGCGCGACACATCGATCGACTCCGGGTGGAACGCGACGTCGCCGAAATCCCAACTCAAGCTCACTTGCAGCTCGAGATCGCGATTCGTGTCGCGATCTCGCGCATGGAAGCGCCGCATCTCGCCCGCCACGAACGACTCGTCGCGGTCGAAGTGGCGATTGTGGCCGTCGTCGTGGGTCGCGCGAAATGCGAGGATCGGCAGCCAGCCGCGCCGCGACACGCCGCGCCGCAGCTCCGCGATGCGCTCGGGCTCGAGGTCGAGGTAACGCATCGCGGCGCGCTGCACGCTCTGGACGTCGGGCTCGCGCGGATCGACGACCGGCTGCGGGAGCTGCGTCGCGCTCGCGCCCGCTGGCTCTAGCGGAGCGGCTGCATCGCGTGGATCGGGCTGCGCGGCCGCGCCAGCCGGCTCGAGCTGCGCGGCCGCGATGCCGTTGTCGGTCGCCGCGTAGAGCGCATCGTCGCGCACCTCGAGATCGAAGACCGCATCGGACCCCGAGGCGCCGAGCGCGCGCCGCCAGGGCCCGCGCAGCTCCGCAGCGACGAGCAGCCCGCGATCGGTCGCGAGCCAGTAGCGGCCGAGCGCGGCGACGAGCCTGCGCGCGGCAGCGCCGGGCGGCAGCGTTGGGCGCAGCAGCTCCCACCCGCCGAGCGTGCCGTTCGAGCTCTCGCGCGCGAAGGGTTCGGCAGCCGTGCGCGCAGCGTCGGAAGCCTCTCCCGCCGGCACCGCGCCCGGCGCGAGATCGCGCGTCTGCGGCTGCGCATCCGAAGCCTCGTGCGTCGACAGCGCGTGCACCGCGAGCTCTTGCGCGGGCGCGCGCCGGCGAACCAGCAGCTCGGACTCGAACACGACCGCCACCGCCGCCTCGCCCACGTCGAGCACGACGTCGACCGGCACGCGTTGGCTCGATGCGTAGGGAATCGCGACGCGGTGCGGCGCTGATGCGACGAGCCGGCCCGCGTGCTCGCGAATCTCGCCGCGCCAGAGCTCGCCGCGAATCGCCACCCAGCACTCGACGAAGCCGTCGCGCGCGGCGAGCGCGATCGCCGCCGCCGCGCCCGAGGGCAGCGCAGGCGAGAGCCGCTGCCATCGCCTCGCGTCGGGCGAGATGAACGCACCCGCCTCGGTCGCCGCCGCAACCACGCCGGAGACCGCGGCGACGCGCGCGACCGCGTTCGCCTGTGGACCGGGCGCGGGTGCGCTCGATTCGACGCTGCCGTCCGCGAGCACGCGGTAGAGCCCGAGCGGCGTCGCAGCGAGAAGCGCGCGCTCACCGTCGCGCGTGCCCTCGACGAACGCGAGATCGAGCACGCCTCCGCGCAGCGCGACGCGGAGCATCGCGCCGCCCGGAACGCCCATCGCCACGCCGCGCGAATCGCCGACGGCGAGCTTCCCCTCGCGATCGAGCGCGAGCGCGCTCGCCGTGTCGTCCGCGACGTCGACGCCGAGCGGCCTCCACTGCAAGGCCTCGCTCGGAGCCACGTCGACCGCGCCCGTCGCGAGCGCGCTCGCTCGCGAGCACGCGATCAGCGCGAACACGGATGCGAGCCTGCTGGCGCGCTTGATGGTGGGCGATCGCATGACTCGCGCTCGAGCAAGATGCGTGCCGGCCTGCACGGCCCGCGCCGCGCGCGCGAGAGCGCGCCGTCGCGCGCGTTTCGAAGCGACCGCAGCGCGCGAGCTCGCGGGCCGCTGTCGCGCGTGATCCGCGGGGCACAGCCGCGTACCCCGTCCTCGTCCGCATCGGCTTCTGCAGGCGCGCAGCGCTCCGACCGGCGCAGCTCGTTCGGCCCATCGCTCGCCCGCCGTCTCGCGATCACGCGTCCGGCCGGTCGCGATCGTGCGACTGGTCATCGGGTCGGTCGCAGCTGCACGATCGGGCGTCGGCTCCGTCTCGGTTGCGCGACCGGGCGTTGCTTGACGCGATCCAACGCGTCGAGAACACTCGTGGACGATGGCGGCCGCAATCTCGCCCGACACGCTGATGCGCGGCGCCGCGCTCGCGGCAGCGCTCGTGTTCGCGCTTCCACTCGCCGCGCGGGCGGCGTCACCCGACGCGCCGGAGCCCGTCGCCGAGCTCTACCGCTGGCTCGACCAGAACGGCGACGTCCGCTACTCACCCGATCTCGATCGCGTGCCGAGCTCGCGCCGCAGCACGGTGGTGCGCGTGATTCCCGAGTCGATCCCGTCGGCTGCGACCGCGGCGCCCGCCGCCGCGCCGAGCGCGAGCTCGGTCGCGCTCAGCGGTGCCGATCCGTTCAACGCGCCCGGCCAGGCGCGCGCGGTCGAGACGCAAGACGTCGCCTCCGACGCCGCGCTCGGCGGCCGCTCCTGGCCCGAGCTCGACGCGCGCATCGCGGAGCTCGAGGCGCTCGTCGCGCACGACGAGGCGGTGCTCAAGGAGATGATCTCGGCGCCGCCGACCGGCGACGACGACGCGCTGCTGCACTCCGACGAGCTGCGCGAGATCGGCGCGCGCCTTCCCGTGCTCCAGGCGGAGCTCGCCGAGCTGAAGCGCTGGCGCGACGAGCCGGATTCGCGCTAGGCGCGGCTTCGAGCATGGGCACCCCGCCGCCCCTTCCGACCCCGGTCGCGGCCCTCTGCGGCGGCGTCGGCGCCGCGCGGCTGCTGCGCGGGCTCGCGCGCGCGATCGACCCCGCGCAGATCCGCGCGATC
>DASPGF010000511.1:0-4183 GCA_035620755.1 Myxococcota bacterium | reverse complement strand
GCGCCTGATGCGCTGGCCGCACACCAATCTCTGTACCGACGGCTCGCTCGTCGCATCGCATCCGCGCGGCTTCGGCGCGTATCCGCGCTTCTTCGGGCGCTACGTGCGCGAGCGCATGCTGATGGATCTTCCGACCGCGGTCCACAAGGCGAGCGGGCTCGCCGCCGCCCACATGGGCTTCGCCGATCGCGGCGCGATCCGGCCGGGCATGAAGGCCGATCTCGTGCTGTTCGATCCCGAGACCGTGCTCGACCGCGCGACTCCCGAGCAGCCCGAGGCGCTCTCGGTCGGAATCGAACGCGTGTGGGTCAACGGCCAGGTGGTCTTCCAGGGCGGCATGACCACCGGCGCGCGCCCGGGCCAGGTCATCCTTTGGTAGGAGCGCGATCTGCGGGGGAGAGGAACCTCCGGGCGACATGCTGTTGGAGCCCGATGACTCCTCTCCTCCGCCGCATCGGCAGGCATCGCCCTCGAGTGAAATAACGGTGACGATCCAGGTCTCATTCACGCGGAACTTGCAGCGGCACGTGGCGTGCCCGAGCGTCGAGGTCAGCGGCAGCACGCTGCGCGAGGTTCTCGAGGCCGCGTTCGCGCAGAACGCGCGCGCGCGCGGCTACGTGCTCGACGATCGCGGCTCGCTGCGCCAGCACATGGCCGTGTTCGTCGATGGGGTCGCCATCTCGGATCGCGCGGCGCTCTCAGATCCGATCCGCGACGGCGCGCGCGTCTACGTCGCACAGGCGCTGTCCGGAGGCTAGGCGTGCAGCTCTTCGTCTCGACACGCAAGGGATTGTTCCGCTTCGAGCGCGACACCGCCGGCTGGACGATCACGGCGCGTCACTTCCTCGGCGACAACGTGACGCTCGTGCAGCCGTTTCGCGACCGCAGGAGCGTGCTCGCGGCGCTCGACCACGGCCACTTCGGCGTCAAGCTCCACCGCTCCCTCGACGCGGGCGCGTCCTTCGAGGAGATCGCGGCACCGCGTTACCCAGAGCCGCCCCCGAACGCGCCTCCGATCGTCAACCCGATCTCGAAGCGCGAGATCCCCTGCTCGCTCAAGCTCATCTGGGCGCTCGCGGAATCGGCCGATGGCAGCTGGTGGTGCGGAACGATCCCGGGCGGCCTGTTCCGCTCGCGCGACCGCGGCGAGAGCTGGGCGATCAATGACGCGCTCTGGAGCCACCCCGCGCGCGCCGAGTGGTTCGGCGGCGGGATGGAGTTTCCGGGCATCCACTCGATCACGCCGCATCCGACCGAGGCGGCGAGCCTCGGCGTCGGCGTCTCGTGCGGCGGCTACTGGATCACTCACGATGCAGGCGAGAGCTGGGAGAACCAGAGCGACGGCATGTACGCGGAGTACATGCCGCCCGAGCAGCGCCACAATCCGAACGTGCAGGACGTCCACTGCGTGGTGCGCTGCGCGGCAGCTCCCGAAGTGCTCTGGGCGCAGCATCACAACGCGGTGTTCCGCTCGGCCGACGACGCGAAGAGCTGGAGCGAGGTCGGCGCGATCGCGCCCTCGAAGTTCGGCTTCGCGGTCGCCGTCGACCCGAGCGACCCCGCCACCGCGTGGTTCGTACCCGCGATCCGCGACGAGAAGCGGATCCCCGTCGACGGCAGGCTCGTGGTGGCGCGCACGCGCGATGCGGGCCGCTCGTTCGAGCTGCTGCGGAACGGGCTGCCGCAGCAGGACGCCTACGATCTCGTCTACCGGCACGCGCTCGACGTCGACCCCAGCGGCCGCACGCTCGCGCTGGGATCGACGACCGGCTCGCTGTGGATCTCCGAGGACGCGGGCGACCACTACTCGGAGATCAGCTCTCACCTGCCGGAGATCTATTCGGTGCGCTTCGGATTCGCGGCGTGAGGCTCTCAGCGCTCCGCGCGCTCGCGCCGTGTACGCTCGCATGCCTCACGCTCGCGGCCTTCTCGAGCGATTCGCGATCCGCGCGCGAGGCCGGAGCTCGAGCGGCCGGCGCGGGCCGCGCGGAGCCGACGCGCCCCGCGCGCGCGCCGCGCGTGGACGACCTCGCGCTGCTCCGCGAGATCTCGGCTCCCCGGATCTCCCCCGACGGCCGCTCCGTCGCGTACGCGGTGACCGAGATCGACGTCGCCGCCGACGAGCATCGCAGCGACATCTGGGTCACGCGTTGGGACGGCGCGCAGAGCACGCGCCTGACGAACACGCCGCAGTCCGAGCACTCGCCGCGCTGGAGCCCGGACGGCCGCTGGCTCGCGTTCCTCTCGAGTGGCGCAGGGCCCGCAGCCGCCGACCAGCTCTGGCTGATCGATCCGGGCGGAGGGACGCCGGAGCCGGTCACGGCGCTCGACGCGGGTGTGACGGACTTCGACTGGGCGCCGGACTCCCGGCGCATCGTCGCCGTATCCGACGTGGCGCTCTCCGATCTCAATCGCGACGTGGCGGCCGTGCGCCCCGCGAGCGCGGGCACGATGTCGACACCCACGCCGATCGTGATCGATCGCCTGCTGTTCAAGCGCGACGGCTACGGCTACCTCGCGAGAGCGCGCTCGCGGCTCCACCTGCTCGATTTTCGCGATCGCAGCGTCGTGCAGCTCACCGACGGACCGCACGACGAGATCCTGCCCGCGTTCTCGCCCGACGGCGCGCGCATTGCGTTCGTCACCAAGCTCGGCGCGGACCCCGACAGCCACGGCGACTGGGACATCCTCGCGATCGAGCCCGTCCCGGGCGCGAAGCCGAGGCGAGTCAGCGAGAGTGACTTCATGGAGTGCGATCCCGTCTGGGGCTGGGGAAGCCGGCCCGTCTGGAGCCCGGATTCGCTTCGGATCGCGTGCGTGCAGAGCGGACCGCTCGCGCTCTCGTGGTTCAGCCTGCAGCAGCTCGCGATCTTTCCCGCGCAGGGCGGCCGCGCCGAGCAGCCCACGGCTGCGCTCGACCGCAACACCACGCGGCCGCGCTTCTCGGCAGACGGCTCGCGCGTGTACTTCCTGCTCGAGGAAGAGCAGACCACGCTGCTCGCGTCGTCCAGGCTCGACGGCAGCGACCTGCGCCGGCTCACGCCCGCCGATCGCAGCGTCGCCGAGTACGACCTCGGCGCGGATGGCCGCATCGCCGTGCTCTCGAGCAGCTCCGACGCGCCGCCCGAGATCTCCGTCCTCGATGCGGGCACGCTGCGCGAGATCACCCAGGTCAACGCGGAGCTGCGCGCATCCGTGCAGCTCGTGCGCGTGGAGAGCCTGAGCTTCCGCGCTGCGGACGGAACCGCGCTGAGCGGGCTGCTGATGAAGCCCGCGGCCTCGCGCGACGACGCTCGACTTCCGACGATTCTGCGGCTGCACGGCGGCCCGGTCGCACAGTGGCAGCATCAGTTCGACCTCGACTGGCAGATCCTCGCGGCGCGCGGCTACGCGGTGTTCGGGCCGAATCCGCGCGGGAGCTCGGGACGCGGCGAGCAGTTCCAGCGCGCGATCTTCGGCGATTGGGGGAATGCGGACGTGAAGGACGTGCTCGCGGCCGCCGACCACCTCGTCGCGACCGGCATCGCGGACCCCGATCGGCTCGGGATCGGCGGCTGGAGCGCGGGCGCGATGCTCACCAACTACGTAGTGGCCTCCGACACCCGCTTCAAGGCGGCGACCAGCGGGGCGGGCGTCTCGAACATGCTCGCGGGCTACGGCACCGACGAGTGGTGGCAGGATTGGGAGGCCGAGCTCGGCGCGCCGTGGGAGTCGCCCGAGAAGTGGCTGCGCGTCTCCTATCCGTTCCTGCACGCGAACCGGATCCGCACGCCCACGCTGTTCCTCTGCGGCGAGCAGGACTTCAACGTGCCCGCGATCCACTCGGAGCAGATGTATCTCGCGCTACGGCGCCTCGGCGTTCCGACGCGGCTGGTCATCTATCCCGGCGAGAGCCACGGCATCTCGCGCCCGCGCTTCCAGCGCGACGTGCTCGAGCGCTATCTCGCGTGGTACGACGAGTGGCTGCGAGCGGATGTCGAGACCGCCGACCGAGCACCGAAACCCACGCCGCGGCGCGCGGCAAGATGAGGGAACCGCCCATGCACCGATCGAGCACCCATCCGCCCCGGCCCCTGCGCCCGACGCTTCGCGCGGCGCTGCTCGCGTTCGCACTGCTGCTCGCCGCGCGCACACCGAGCGCGAGCGCGCAGACGATCGCGCTCGTGCCGGATCGGCTGATCGA
>DASPGF010000510.1:0-11335 GCA_035620755.1 Myxococcota bacterium | reverse complement strand
CGTCTTGTGGTCGTCGACTGCGAGCGCCGCGCCGGTGCGCGGCTCTTCGTTCCACGGCTGCATCGCAGCGCCCTTGAGCGAGCGCCCGAAGAACACGGCCGCGACCACGAGCAGGCAGTAGAGCAGCAAGCCGAGGAACGCGATCACCGAGCCGACGCCGAGCACGCCGAGCATCACGTGCGCGCCCGCGTCGAAGCCCGTCGCGAACTGGCCGCCCGTGAACTGCACGTCCCAGTGTCGGCGCGGCACGCCATAGGAGCCCGCGAACGACATGCCGAGCGCCATCAGCGTGATCCCACCCCCGAACACGTAGGGTTGGATCCGACACAGCGCCTTCGCGTAGAAGTCGCGCTGGAAGATCAGCGGCACCACATAGTAGGTCAGCGCCATGAACGCGAGCGTCGTGCCGCCGACCACGGTCACGTGGAAGTGCCCCGGAATGCGCAGCGTGTTGTGGGCCATGATGTTGATCTGCTGCGTGCCGAGCGTCACGCCCGTGATGCCGCCGCCGAAGCCGAAGATCACCAGCGAGAGGAAGAAGCCCGAGAAGCCGGGATTGCTCCAGGGCGCGTTCGCGAGCCAACCGAACAGCCCGCGGTCGAAGCCCTTCTTGCGCAGCGCGACCTCGACCGATGCAGGCACCGTGAGCCCGTGGATCATCGAAGCGAGCACCGCGAGGTACATCGCATACGAGGTGTTCCAGATCTTCCAGCCCGCGCTCACACCGGGATCGACGAGCAGGTGATGGGCGGAGGCGAGGTTGATGAACAGGATGTAGAGCAGGAACGCGCCGCGGCAGACGGCCTGGTTGAGCGGCTTGGCGCCGACGGTCAGCGTGCCGAGCAGGTACCAGACCGACACCATCGCGCACACGTTCACCTGCTGGGACATGTGGCCGAGCCCCCACCAGGTGATGCGGTACCACGCCGGATCGATCTCGGCGACGAGACCCATCGACCAAAGCAACGTCGGAACCAATGTGACCGCGCCGTGCAGCAGCGTGACGACCGCGATGATCGCGGCCGCCGTCGCGCCGAACACCACGAGCGGGACCGATCCGCGATAGGTGCGGTCGCGCTTGGCGATGTAGAGCGTCGCGAAGAAGTTGATCACGCCGATCAGCGCGCCCACCGCCACGAGGATGATGCCCAGGTAGAACCAGGGGCTCGCCTTGAGCGGCACGTACGACGTCATCAGCACGTCGCTGCGGCCCGCGTAGATCGCCGCATCGGTGAAGATCGCGCCGACCCCCATCAGCGCGAGGCACACCCATGCGGCGCCTTTCGACGCGAGCCGGCTGTTGAGCAGCACCGAGCCCGCGAAGTAGAGCACGGCGATCTCGAAGTTGAGGATCCAGAAGATCAGCATGTTGAGGCCGTGGAGCGTCAGCAGGCGGTAGTACCAGGTCGCGTCGAGCAGGTGCACGGCGGGCCAGCGCGTGAGCCCGAGCCCGAGCGCCGCGATTCCGCCGATCAGCAGGAACACGACCGCCGCCACCGCGTGCATGCGGATGAACGCCTGGGCGGTCAGACACACCGGAAGCGAGGTCGTGTCGCAGGCGCGGACCTCGTCGCTCGGGTGATTGCCGGCAATGGGAAAGCTTTCGACTGCGCTCGCCATGGCAGCCTCCTATTCCACGATGATGCGGCCGGTCATCGTGTGATGCCCGATTCCGCAGAATTCGTTACACACGATCGGAAAGATGCCGCTGCTCGTCGGCTTGATGGTCAGCACGTGGTCGTAGCCCGGCAGCACCTGGAAGTTCATGTTCAGCGGCTGCAGCGAGAATCCGTGCTGGAGATCCGTCGACGAGATGTGCAGCCGATACGTCTGACCCTTGCGCATCTTGATCACGGGATAGAAGCTCCACATGCGCGCGAGCAGGTATCCGTCACCGCCCGGTGGAATTTCCGCGATCGGGATGCCGGAATCCTCGCCGACCTGGTTCGCCTCGACGAACTGCCGCACGCGCGTACCGAAGTCCACGGGCTCGACGCGATACGACTCCCCGGTCGGGTTCTGCTTGCCGTAGAAGTGCCAGTAGGGCATCGCGAGCGACATCACGATGCACCAGCTCAGCGCGAGGCCGATCCAGAGTCGCTCGGGCCCCCGTGGTGCCTGGAGCCATCCTTCGGGCGGGCTGTAGATGCTCATGGTTCCTCCGTCGAGCTCAGGGAAGTCTTGCCGCGGGCACCAGCCAGAGCTCGATCCAACCCCAAACCGTGTAGGAGAGGGTCGGGACGAGAATGCCCAGCACCAGCAGCAGCCATGGGTTGTCGAGGAGCCGCTGCAGGCGGCTCTTCGCTTCGGGTTCGTGCGCGCTCATGCGTGCCTCCTTCGGGTTTCGATGACCGGCGCGAGCTCTCGAATGCGCGGCTCGGAGCCGTGCCGCCAGATCGCCGCGACCGTTCCGAGGAACAGCAGCCCGCCCGCGACCGCGATCAGCCCGCCGGCGCCCATCACGCCGAGGCCGATGCTCTCGCCGAGCCCGCGCGCCGCCTGCTCGGCGCCATAGGCCTTGCGCGACATGCCGTACACGCCCGCGACCGCGAAGCCGCTCGCGAAGATCAGCTGGCCGATCGCGTAGGTCGCGGGCTGCCAGGCCGCAGCGCGGCGCAGCCGCCGCGTCGGGATCGAGAATCCGAGCGCGCACAGCAACGGGTAGGTGATCGTCATGAACGCCGCGGTCACGCCGCCGATCGAGGCGTGGTAGTGGGCCGGGATCATCGTGTTGGAGCCGCGAATCGCCGCGCCGAGCGCGAAGCCGAGCAGCGTCAGCGCTGCGCTCGCGACGACCCCGGAGAGCCTCGGGTCAAACAACACCGAGGCGCGTACGCGACCCGTGCGCAGCTCTTCGCCGATGGCGCGCGCGCAGGCGAGCAGGAACAGCCCGAGCACGGGGAAGATTCCCCAGCGCATCAGGGTCGTGAAGCCGTCGCGGTAGCTCGCGCTGCCGGGGCCGAGCAGCGCGAGCAGCGGGGATGCGAGCCAGGGTGCGATCATCGCGGCGAACAGCAGTGTGGCCGTTCGCTCGCCGAGCGCGGGCCGGCCGAGTGCGGAGTCGAGCAGGATCAGCCAGACGGAGATCATCGCGATGCTGCAGGCGAGCTGGAGCACGTGGCCGCCTCCCCAGAACAGCAGCTCGTAGTGCGTGACTGCGGGAAGGCCCGGTTCGATGCGCAGCGCGCTGATGGCGAACGTGATCGCCGCGAGCACGAGCACCGCGAGCGTGGCGCGCAGACCCACCGCGGCCGCGCCCGGAATCGCGAGGAAACCGCTGCGCGCGCCGCGCCGGCTGAGCAGTCGGCGGCTCGCGAAGCTCGCGAGCACGCCCGCGGCGAACAGGGCCTGGCCACTGCCGAACAGCCAGTGGTCGATCATCGGGATGTAGTTCGAGAGCACGGGCTGGCTGCCGGGCGCGCCCGCAGCCAGCAGCATCAGTGCGACTCCCAACGCACTCAGGTGTACAGCGTGGCGCGCGAAACGCGTGGGCGGCCTCTCACCGGGCAGCGCGAACAGCAGCGCAGCGATGAAGGAGTAGAACCACGCGACGAGCGCGAGATTGACGTGCACGACGAGCCCGCGCCGGAAGAACAGCGGATCGCTCACGAGGCGATCGAACGGCGGCATGCGCCCGATCACGACCACGAGCGAGAACAGGCCCGCGAGCGCGAGCACACCCAGCGCAAGCCCCAGCCACTGGCTCGCGCACTGCATCTCTGCCGCGAGCAGCGGCGGCGCGGGCGCGCCCGCTCGAGCGAGCGCACTCGCAGCGCGCGGCTCGCGACTCGGCTTCGGCTCGCTTCGGCTGTCCACCACCGCGCACCCCCGACCGGAATCATCGGTTAGAGATAAACGGATCTAAATATCTGTTTATCTCTTTAGAGCAACCCGGCGCGGAAATCAAGGGTGAGGGGATCGGAGATGCCGATGGACTTTCGAGCCATTGATGCTAGGGGTCCGCAGGTCGATCGAAGCGGCCCGCAGCGCGGCCCGGCCCGCGCGCGCGACGAGGCCGACGCCTGCCGGGAGCCACATGGTCCTCTCTCAAACCGCCGAGTACGCGATCCGCGCGATGTCCGCGATCGCGACGCTCCCCGAGGGGGTGAAGATTCGAGCCACCGAGCTCGCGCGCGGCACGGGCATCCCGGCTCCCTATCTATCGAAGATCCTGCGCCGGCTCGTGCTCGCGGGCCTGCTGCTCTCGCAGAAGGGGCAGCGCGGCGGCTTCTCGCTCGCGCGGGCGCCTGCGGCGATCCGGTTCATCGAGATCTTCGAGGCGATCGACGCGCTTCCGAGCGACGGGCGCTGCGCGTTCGGATGGGGGAACTGCGATCCGCAGAGACCCTGCCCGCTGCACGGCCCGTGGAGCCGGGTCAGCGCGCAGATCTCGGAGTGGGCAAAGAGCACGACGCTCGAAGAAGTCGCGCGCGCCGCGGAGGCCGACCAGCGCGTCGAGCTCTTCCCGGAGCTGCGCGGATCGCGCGCGTCCGGCCCTGCGCAGTAGCTCCGCACGGAAGTCACTTCTACGTGTAGGGGCGCAGGTGGTTCACCATCCAGTAGATCACGACGCCCGTGACCGAGACGTAGAGCCAGACCGGAAACGTGATGCGCGCAATCCGGCGGTGCTCGGCAAAGCGCTTCCGAAACGCGAGAAAGAACGTGCGCAGCGCGAGCGGGACCAGGCAGACCGCGAGCATCGTGTGCGAGGCGAGGATCGCCAGGAACAGCGCGCGCACCCAGTCATCGCCCGGAAATCGCTTGTGGCCCACGGTGACGATCTGGATCACGTAGCAGACCAGAAACAGCACCGAGACGCACAGGTTCGCGACCATGAGGTCGCGATGGCGCTCGCGGTTGCCCCGGCGGATCGCCGCGAGCGCGCCCACCAGCAGCAGCGCGCTGAGCGCGTTGAGGCTCGGAATCGCAATCGAAATCCAGTCGAGCACCGCACTTCCTCGAGATCGACGGGCACGCGGCTCGAATCTAGCTCGCCGCAAATCGGCCGCTATTGCGGCGCGCCTCGGCGCGCTCGATCGCCGCAGCGAGATCGCGCAGCGCCGTTGCCCTGCGCATTCGCTCGCGTGGAATCGCCCTGGCGCAGCACGCCCGGCGACGGCGGGGCCCGCCGGGTCGGATCGCGCGGGATCGCCCTAGAGCACCTCGCGCAGCGCGCGTCCCGTGTGACTCCGCGGATGCGTGGCGACCTGCTCGGGCGTGCCCGCGACCACGAGCTCGCCACCCTCGACGCCCGCGCCGGGTCCGAGGTCGATCACGAAATCCGCGCACTTGACCACGTCGGGGTGGTGCTCGACGACGACCACGGTGTTGCCCTTCTCGACGAGGCGATCGAGCACGCGCAGCAGCTGCTCGACGTCCGCGAAGTGCAGGCCCGTGGTCGGCTCGTCGAGCAGGTAGAGCGTGCGGCCGGTGTCGACCCGTGACAGCTCGCGCGCGAGCTTGATGCGCTGCGCCTCGCCGCCCGAGAGCGTGGTCGCCGGCTGGCCGAGCTGCAGGTAGCCGAGGCCGACCTCGAACAGCGTCTGCAGCGGGCGGCGCAGCGCGGGCACGTTCTCGGCGAATGCGAGCGCCTCTTCGACGCTCATCTCGAGCACGTCAGCGATGCTGCGCGCCTTGTAGCGGATCTCGAGCGTCTCGCGGTTGTAGCGACGGCCCGCGCACTGCTCGCAGGTGACGAACAGATCGGGCAGGAAGTGCATCTCGACGCGCAGCGTGCCGTCGCCTTCGCACGCCTCGCACCGGCCGCCCTTGAGGTTGAACGAGAACCGCGCGGGCGAATAGCCGCGCACGCGCGCCTCGGGAACGCGGCTGAACAGCTCGCGGATGGTCGTGAGCGCTCCAGTGTAGGTCGCAGGGTTGCTGCGCGGCGTGCGCCCGATCGGCGCCTGGCTCACATCGACCACCTTGTCGAGATGCTCGACGCCCAGGATGCGATCGAACGGCTGCGCGGGAGCCTCCGCGCGATGCAAACGCGCCGCGAGCGTTCGGTAGAGCGTGTCGTTGATCAGTGTCGACTTGCCGGAGCCCGAGACGCCCGTGACCGCGGTGAACAATCCGAGGGGGATCGTCACGTCGAGCCGCTTGAGGTTGTGGCCGCGGCATCCCTCGAGGACCAGCAGCCTCTCGGCGGGCGTGCGGCGGCGCTCGGGCACGGGGATCCGGCGCGTTCGCGCGAGGTAGGCGCCGGTCGGTGAATCCGCGCTCGCGGCGATCTGCGCCGGCGTTCCCGCGGCGACGACGCGGCCGCCGTGGATGCCCGCGCCCGGGCCCATGTCGATCGCGAAGTCCGCCGCGCGGATCGTCGCCTCGTCGTGCTCGACGACGAGCACACTGTTGCCCGCGTCGCGCAACCGCTCGAGCGTCTCGATCAGTCGCTGGTTGTCACGCGGATGGAGCCCGATCGAGGGCTCGTCGAGCACGTAGAGCACGCCCATCAGCCGGGATCCCACCTGCGTCGCGAGCCGGATGCGCTGGCTCTCACCGCCCGACAGCGTCGCGCTGCGCCGATCGAGCGTGAGATAGCCGAGGCCGACGTCGCCGAGGAATCTCAGCCGGTCGTTGATCTCGGTGCAGATCTTCTCCGCGACGACGGCGTCCGCGGGCGCGAACGTCAGCTGCTCGAAGAACACGGCCGCGTCCGCGACCGACCGCTGCGCGACCTCCGCGATCGACGCACGGCCGACGAGCACGCTGCGCGACTCGATGCGCAGCCGCGTGCCCGAGCAGTCCGCGCACGGCGCGCTCTGCGTCTCGGAGGCAGCCTCCGCGCGCTCGGCCTCGCTCGCGCGCCCGCGATTCGCGTGCGCAGCGCGGTAGCCGAGGCCACCGCACGCGGGGCATGCGCCGTGTGCGCTGTTGAACGAGAACGAGCGTGGCTCGATGGCCGGATACGAGACGCCGCAGTCGACGCAGGCGCTGCGCTCCGAGAGCAGCCACTCGGGCTCGCCGAGTCCGACGTCGACCGCGACCAGCCCGCCCGCGAGCCGCAGCGCGGTCTCGATCGAATCGGAGATGCGCGCGCGCGCCGAGGCCTTCGCGGCGATCCGGTCCACGACGACCGCGATGTCGTGCCGCGCGCGCCGGTCGAGGGCGATCGGCGCCCCGAGCTCGCGCAGCTCGCCGTCGATGCGCGCGCGCGCGAAGCCCTGCTTCGACCATTCGGCGAGCTCCTTGCGGTACTCGCCCTTCCGCCCGCGAACCACGGGCGCGAGGATCTGCACGCGCGCACCCTCGCCGAGCGCGATCACGCGCTCTGCGATCTGCTGGACGGTCTGGCTCGCGATCGGCTTGCCGCAGCGGTGGCAGTGCGGCTTGCCGACGCGCGCGAACAGCAGGCGCAGGTAGTCGTAGATTTCGGTCGCGGTTCCGACCGTCGAGCGCGGATTGTTGCCGATGCTGCGCTGCTCGATCGCGATCGCGGGAGACAGCCCGTCGATCGAATCGACGTCGGGCTTCGCCAGCTGCTCGAGGAATTGGCGCGCGTAGGCGGAGAGGGATTCGACGTAGCGTCGCTGCCCCTCGGCGTAGATGGTGTCGAACGCCAGCGACGACTTTCCCGAGCCCGACAGGCCCGTGATGACGACCAGCCGATCGCGGGGGATGCAGACGTCGACGTCGCGGAGGTTGTGCACGCGCGCGCCCCGCACACGAATGTGCGTGAGCGGCGACGGCTCGGCGCTCACTGGAATTGCAGATCCTTGTCGCGGGCGGTCGGATCCTCGATGCTCGCGTCGATGCGCGCAGCGTCGGCGAAGTAGCCGTGCCGCTGGATGTAGGTGCGCTCGCGCAGCTCCTCCATCCACACCGTGAACTCGGCCTCCATCAGCCGCTGCTGCACCTCGCGGTAGAGCTGCGGCTGCGCGGTCTCCCACGCGATGCGCTGGAATGCCTTGCGCTCGACGAGCTTGAGCAGGTTGCAGCCGAACGGCTGCTCGGTGACCGGGCTGACCTCGCCGGGCTGGAGCTTCGCGACCACCGCGGCCATCCAGGGCGCGAGCGACGACGCGTGCAGCCAGCCGATGTCGCCGCCGAGCTCCGGCGCGACCGCCGAGACCTGCGACGCCACCCCCTCGAAGGCCTCGCCGGCCGCGATGCGCTCCGCTGCGGCGCGAACCTCCGCGCACGCGGCCGCGGCATCCTTCCCCTCGCCGACGGGGACCAGCAGCTGGCGCAGGTGCACCTCCTCGCCGCCGTCGGGCTGGTCCTTGAAGCGCTGGTCGTAGAGCTTGCGCACGTCCGCTTCGTCGATCTCGATGCGCGGCAGCAGCACGACCTGCAGGATGCGCTGGTACTCGAGCTTCTCCTTGATCTCCTGGCGATAGTCGTCGAAGCTCATCTTCTTCGCGATCACGCTCTGCTTGAGCTGCTCGCTGGTGAGCCCGTTGTCCTGGGCGATCATCTCGATCGTCTCGTCGATCTCCTTGTCGGACGCGTAGAGCTCCATGCGCTTGATCTCGCCGCGGATGAGCTTGTCCTCGATCAGCCGCTCGAGGCCCTGGGCGCGCAGCTTCGCGATCTCGCCCTCGCTCACGCCGCGCGTGCGCATCTGCTGCTCGCCGTCTGCGACCATCTCGACGACCTCGGAGTAGAGAACGACCTCGTCGCCGACCTGAGCGGCGATGCCGTCGACGACCACCTCGTCGGCGGCGGCCGCGACTGCGAGCAGGATCGAGCCCGCGGCGAGGCACGCGCGAGCGCGCTGCATCCGACAATTCATTGAACTCGCCGCTTCCCTCGCTGCGTTCGCGTTGGCTGGGGGGGCCGGCGCGACCGGCCGCAGGGGGACCGCGACGCGCCGCGCGCGATGGTAGCCGCGCGCGGTGCGGCCGCCTTCGCGGGCGCCCGGCGGGTCGCCTCGCGGCGAGCGCGGGCGTTAATCTGTTGAGGATCCTGAGCGACTCGCGCGTGGCACCGAGCGGCGCCGGGGCTTTCGGGCGCGCCTCGAAACAGCATGGTTTACTTATATAAAACAAAATGTTACAAGGGTGCGCCCGCGAAGCTTGCGCGGAGCGCTGTAAACCATTCGAAACGCCGGGCCGAGCGCGCAGCGGCGAACCCCACCGAGACCCCTTCATGAGTGCACGGCTGGATTCGAAACCCGAGACGAGGCTCGACGCGGCGCCGGGCGCAGCATCGGGCGCGGCACTGGACGCGGCACCCGGCGCGACATCGGACGCGCATCCGAGCGCGAGACCCGACGCGAAGCGCCTCGACACGCTGTTCGATCCGAAGTCGATCGCGATCGTCGGCGCGAGCGATCGCGCGAGCTCGTGGTCGAGGGAGATCTATTCGAACCTGCGCGAGCTCGGCTTTCCGGGTGCGATCTTCCCGATCAACGCGCGCCGCGCGACGGTCTGGGGCGAGCCCGCGTATCCGAGCCTGCGCGATACGCCGCAGCCCGTCGAGCTCGCGATCATCGCGATTCCCGCCGCGGCCGCGGTCGAGGCGGTGCGGGCGTGCGGCGCTGCGCGCATTCCGAGCGCGATGGTGGTCTCGAGCGGCTTTCGCGATGCGGGCGCCGCGGGCGCCGAGCTGCAGCGCGAGCTCGCGGCGGCCGCGCGCGAGGGCGGGGTCGCGCTGCTCGGGCCCAACGTCGAGGGCTTCATCAACTACCCTGGCCGAGTCGCCGCCTATGGAGCCGAGATGCCGCCCACCTCGAGGGCGGGCTCGATCTCGATGTTCTCGCAGAGCGGCACGGCAGCCTGGACGTTCATCCACATGGCCGGTGATCGCGGCGTCGGCGTGCGCGTCGCGACCGGTGTGGGCGTCGAGGCCACGCTCGGGATCGCAGACCTGCTCGAGTGGGCGGCGCGCGACCCCGAGACGGCGGTTGCCGCGTGCTACGTCGAGACGATCCGGGATCTGCGCGCGCTCGCGCGCGGAATCGAGGCGATGCAGCGCGCCGACAAGCGCGTCGTCGTGTGCTGCCCGCGCATCGCGGGCGAGGCCGCGAAGGCTTCGGTGGTCGCGCACACGGGCGAGCTGCTCGGCGACACCACCCTGCGCGACGCAACCTTGCGTCGGCTCGGCGCGGTGGTCGTGCACGACCCGATCGCGCTGTTCGAGACCGCGCTGCTGCTCGAGCACGCGCGCGCGGGCTGCCGCGGCAAGCTCGCGGTCGCGATGCAGTCGGGCGGGAACTGCACGCTGTTCGCCGACGCGCTCGGCGCTGCGAAGGTGCCCGTCGAGCCGTTCCGCGCGGCCACGCTGCACGCGCTCTCCGAGATCCTCCCCGCATTCAGCGAGCCGCGCAATCCGCTCGACGTGACGGGCCAGGCGGTGTTCGACAGCGAGATCTACTGCCGCGCGCTCGACGTGCTCGCCGCCGACCCCGAGGTGGGAATGATCGCGATCGACGTCGCGCCGAGCCGCAAGCGACCCGACGACTCCGATCTCACGCGCATCCTCGCGCACGCCGCGCAGGTCGAGCGCGCGAGCGCGAAGCCCGTGATCTCGGTGCTCGCGACGCCGCTCGCGTACGTCGGTCGAACCGCGGAGCCGATCCTCGCGCACCGCGTCGCGGTGCTGCAGGGGCACGCGCCCGCGGCGACGGCGATCGCGGGGCTCTACGAGGTCTCGCGCGAGCGGCTGCCGCTCGCCGAGCGGCACGGCGAGCCGCCGCGCATCTCGATCGAGCCCGGCGTGCTCGACGAAGTCGCGGCGGCCGCCATCTTCGCGCGCTACGGCATCGAGCGGCCGCGCGAGGCGGTCGTCGGCAGCCCGGAGCAAGCTGCGGAGCAGGCCGCGGAGCTCGGCGGCGCCGTGGTGGTGAAGCTCGTATGCGCGGAGGTGCCGCACAAGGCCCGCGAGGGTCTCGTCAAGCTCAACCTGGGCTCGCGCGCCGAGGTCGAGAGCGCCGCGCGCGAGGTGCAGGCGCGCGCGCGTACGCTCGGCGTCGACGCGTCTCGCCTGCTGGTGCAGGAGCAGCTCGCGGCCGGGCCGGAGTTCCTGCTCGGCGCGACGGTCGACCCGAGCTACGGGCCCGCGATCGCGCTGCGGCGCGGCGGCGGCGGCGTATCCGGCGACACCGCGTTCCACCTGGTGCCGCTGCTCGCAGGCGAGGCGCAGCAGATCACCGAACGCGCGGTCGACGCTTCCGGCTGGCAGCTCTCGGACGCGCAGCGCAAGGCGCTCGCCGACGTCGTCGAGCGCTTCGCGTGGCTCGCGCAAGATCTGTCCGATCGGATCCTCGAAATCGAAGCCAACCCCATCCTGATCAGCGGTGGGCGCGCGGTCGCGGTCGATGCACTCGCGGTCGCGAAGCCAAATACGGGAGAGCACGCATGTCCAAGCAAGCGATGATTCGCGTTCGCAT
>DASPGF010000509.1:0-4464 GCA_035620755.1 Myxococcota bacterium | reverse complement strand
GGCGACGAGCGGTCTTCTTGCGAGCGCTCCTGCGGCGAGCCGGAGCGCGCCGGCCCGCCTTGCGGCGCGCCGTCTTGCGCGCGCTCTTCTTGCGCGCGCCCTTGCGGGTCGCCTTGCGGCGGGTGCCCTTGCGGCGAGCGGCCTTCTTGCGGCCCCCCGACGAGCGCTTCATCTTCACCTTCGCGACGTTTCCCTGCTTGTCGATGAAGTAGAGGTAGCCCTCTTCGCGCCGGATGCCGCACTGCGCGACCTTCTCGCGCCCTCGCGGGCCCTTCCCACCGCCCCGCGCCATGCGCGCGCGACTCACGTCACCGCGCTTGTCGAGGAAGTAGAGCCAGCCCTTCTGTCGGCGAATGCCCGTTCTCTCTACAACTGTGGCCATCGGCCATCTCCTTCGTATGAGGATTCCATTTCGGCCCGCGCTGGAGGGAGTGTGCGCAGGCGCTAGCGGTACTCGGAGGAGGCGCGTTCGGATCGAGCCTGGGGGAGGCAGGCCCCGCACCGACGGGGATCATGGGACGCTCCATCGGTGGTGTCAATGGTTTCGGGCGGCTTTCTCGCGGCGCGCGAGCCGGCTCCGACGGAGACCGCGCGGCCGCCGTCAGCGATCGCGAAGCTTCGCCTCGGCGGCGTCGAGGATCTCCGCCTCGAGGCAGCGCTGCTCGAGCGCGTCGATCTCCTGGACGCCCGTCGGACTCGTGACGTTCACCTCGGTCAGCACGCCGCCGATCACGTCGATTCCGACGAGGAACAGGCCATCGCGCAGCAGCGACGCGCGCAGCGCCTCGATGATCTTGCGGTCGTCGCCGTCGATCGCGCTGCGCTGCGGGCGGCCGCCGACGTGGAGGTTCGAGCGGACCTCGGTCGCACCGGGCACGCGCATCACCGCGCCGATCGGCTCGCCGTCGACGAGCAGGATGCGCTTGTCGCCCGCCCGAACGGCGGGCAGATAGCGCTGCGCCATGATGCGGCGCGACCCGAAGCGCGTCGCCTGCTCGAGGATCGACTGCAGATTGCGGTCGTCGCGACGCAGATGGAAGATTCCCTCGCCACCCTTGCCGTCGAGCGGCTTGACGATCATCTCGCCGCCGAGCCCGTCCATGAATGCAAGCAGCTCCGGGATCCTCCGGCTCACGAGCGTCTCGGCCATCAGCTCGGCGAAGCGCAGCGTGTAGAGCTTCTCGTTCGCAGCGAGAATGCCCTCGGGCCGATTGAGCACGAGCGCGCGCCGGCACAGCGCGAGGATCTGCGTCGCGATCACGTACTCGCCGTCCACGGGCGGATCGGTGCGCTGGAACACCAGATCGACGTGCTCGTCGAGCACCAGCGCCCGGGCCTCTCCGAGCTCGAAGTGGCGGCCGCGCTCGCGCCGCAGCCGCACCGGACGCGCGTGGGCGCACGCGCCGCGATTGGTCGCGTAGAGGTCGGCCGGGGCGATGTAGAGCAGCGCGTGCTCGCGCCGCTGGGCCTCGAGCATCAGCGCAAAGCTCGTGTCGGCATCGATGTCGATCGCCTCGAGCGGGTCCATCACGAACGCGAGGGTGAGCCGAGGCGCGGGCATTTCAGCGATCCCTCCGGATCGCCGAAGCGGTAGCGCAGGCTGCGCGCGCTCGGCTACGGTCGAATAACCCCCGGAGTTTGGATGGCTTTTTTCCGGTCTCGCGCTCTCAAGCTGCTCCTCGCAGCCGCGGGTCTGAGCGTCGCGCTGGGCATCGGCGCGGCGATCGCGTTCTACCTCGCGTTCGTGCGCGATCTGCCGGACCTGCGCACCATCGAAGACTACCGTCCGCCGATCGCGAGCCGCGTCGTCGATCGGCGCGGCGAGACCATCGGCCACTTCTTCGTCGAGCGCCGCACGCTCGCGCCGATGGAGACGCTGCCGCGGCACCTCGTGCAGGCGTTCGTGGCCGGCGAGGACAGCGCGTTCTTCGAGCACGCGGGCATCGACTACAGCTCGATCGTGCGCGCGGCCTGGGTGAACTTCCGCGCGGGCGGCGAGATCAAGCAGGGCGCGAGCACGATCACGATGCAGATGGTGAAGGGCCTGCTGCTCAGCCCCGAGAAGAAGTACCGGCGCAAGATCCGCGAGATGATCCTCGCGCGCCGCATCGAGCAGCGCTTCTCGAAGCAGGAGATCCTCTACCTCTACCTCAATCAGATCTACTTCGGACACGGCGCGTACGGAATTCGCGAGGCCGCGCGCACCTACTTCGACAAGGAGACGCTCGGGCTGAGCGTCTCGGAGAGCGCGCTGCTCGCGGGCCTGCCGAAGGCGCCATCGCGCTACTCGCCGTTCAACAGCCCGCAAGAGGCCGAAGAGCGCCGGCGCTACGTGCTCTCGAGGATGCGCGAGGAGGGCTTCCTCGACGACGCGGGCCACGCAGCCGCGCTCGCAGAGATCCCCGTCCTCGCCGACCGCAGCGCGAGCGAGAACGATCCCGCGGCGGCGTACTTCGTCGAAGAGGTGCGCCGCACGCTGTTCGAGCGGCTCGGCGGCAAGCTCGTGCTCGAGGGCGGGCTCACCATCGAGACCACGCTCGACGCACCGCTGCAGCGCGCGGCGATGAGCGCGGTGCAGGCGGGGCTCGTCGACCTCGACCGGCGCCAGGGCTACCGGGGCCCGCTGCGCCGCGTCGCGACGGACGAGATCGAGGCCGAGATCGAGCGGCTCGCCGTGGTGAACGAGCTCGCGCCCGCGCACGCCGATTCAGCGGCGCCCGCAGCGCACGGCGCCGATGCTGCGAGCGCGCAAGAGAGCGAGTCGCCCGCCGACGACGCCGACGCCGAGCACGCGCTCGAGCTGCCCGCGCCGAGGGCGCCGCGAACTGCGCGCGAGGCGCTCGCCGAGCCGGGCGGTACGCTGATCGGCGTCGTCACCGAGGTCGACGCGAACGCGAAGCGCGCGCGCGTCGCGTTCGCGCCCGGCGTCGAGGCGGCGGTTCGGCTCGAGGACGTGAGCTGGGCGCGCGAGGTCGACCCGAACCGCGCCCCCTATCGCGTGCGCGCGATCGATGAGGTCTTCACGATCGGCGACGTCGCGCGCTTCACGGGCGTGCCGCCGAAGCCCGACGCAACCGAAGCGGGTGTCGCAGCCGAGGCGGCGGATCCGGCCGAGCCCGCGGAGCTGCTCGCGAGCCTCGACCAGACGCCCGAGGTGCAGGGCGCGCTGCTCTCGTTCGAGGTCGGGAGCCAGGAGGTGATCGCGCTCGTCGGCGGGCGCGACTTCGAGCAGAGCCAGTTCGACCGCGTCACACAGGCGCGTCGCCAGCCGGGCTCCGCGTTCAAGCCGATGATCTACGCGGCCGCGCTCTCTCGTGGCTACACGCCCGCGAGCATCGTGTTCGACCGCCCGATCGTCTACACCGACGACGAGAGCGGCTTCATCTGGCGGCCGCGCAACTACAAGCGCAGCTTCTATGGACCGATCACGCTGCGCGAGGCGATCGCGCGCTCGGTCAACAACGCGACCGTGCACCTGTTCCGCGACGTCGGTATGGACTACGTGATCGAGTACGCGCGGCGCCTCGGCATCGAGTCCCCGCTGCCGCGCAACCTGTCGCTCGCGCTGGGCTCGAGCGGCGTGTCGCTGCTCGAGCTCACGCGCGCCTACGCGGTGTTCGCGTCGAGCGGGCGGCGCGTCGAGCCGATCTTCATCCGCCGCGTCACGGACCGCGACGGCCTGGTGCTGCTCGAGCACGTCGCGCTCGGCACGCAGCCCGAGCCCGCAGTCGATCCGAGCCTTGCGCCGCCCGCCGCGCTCGACGTCGCGGCGCCCGCGGAGCCGGATGCGTCGCTCGTGGCTGCGACCGCGCCCGCGTCGCCCGATCAGCTGATCCCGCCCGCGGAGGCCTACCTCGCGGTCTCGCTGCTGCGCGCGGTGGTCGAGGACCCGCACGGCACGGGGGGACGGCTGCGCGTGCTGCAACGCCCGCTCGCGGGCAAGACGGGCACCACGAACGACCAGGCGGACGCGTGGTTCGTCGGCTTCTCGCCCGAGGTCGTGACGGGAGTCTGGGTCGGCCACGACGTGACGCGCTTCCTCGGCAGCGGTGAGACCGGGGCTCGCGCCGCGGCGCCGATCTGGATCGACTTCATGCGCGTCGCGCTCGAGCCGCGACCCGTGCGCGATTTCGAGGTGCCCGATTCGATCGAGTTCGCGCGCATCGATCGCAAGACCGGGCTGCTCGCGGGCGACAGCTCCGAGTCGACCGTCTTCCAGCCGTTCCTGCAGGGGACCGCGCCCACCGAGATGGCCGACTCGGCGCGCGCCCAGAGCGAATCGCGCCGCCAGCTGCGCCTCGATTCCTTCTGACGCCGCGCGCGGGCCGCGCTCGACCCGGCGAACTGGGCCCCCGCCAGCGGCGGTCCGCTCAGTCGAACGCGGTGCTGCGCGGCTCGCGCTCGACCCGGCGAACTGGGCCCCCGCCAGCGGCGGTCCGCTCAGTCGAACGCGGTGCTGCGCGG
>DASPGF010000508.1:0-2798 GCA_035620755.1 Myxococcota bacterium | reverse complement strand
TGATCGCGTCCGCCGACCCCGCGGAGCGCATCGCCGCGCTCTCGAACGCGCCGCACGAGCTGCGCGACGCGGTCCGGTCGAGGTCTCGCGACGCCGAGCCCGGTGTGCGCGCAGCGGCGCTGCAGCGCCTCGCGGAGCTCTCGCCCGGCCCGGCGCTCGACCTGCCCGCGATCCGCGAGGCGCTCGCGGATCGCGATCCGCGCGTGCGCTGCGCGGCAGCCTCGCTGCTCGCGAACGGCGAGGGAAAGGAGTCGCTCGACCTGCTCGCGGCGTCGCTCACCGACCGCTCGAGCGAGGTTCGGCGCGCCGCGGAGTCGGCGCTCGCGGCGCGCGGCGACGACGCCGCGCTCGCGATCGAGGCCTACCTTCGCAGCGAATCGGAGCGCACGGTCTGCTCCGCGCTGCGCGTCGCGGCGCAGCTCGGCGCCGAGCGGTCGGCCGAGCTGCTGCGGCGCGAGCTGCGCGCATGCGTGCACGAGCTCTGGTACTGGGTGGTCGCGCACGAGCAGCTGCCCGTCGCCGACTCGCTCGCGAGCCGCTTCCTGCGAACGGCGTGCCTCGACCGCGTGTGCCGCAGCCGGCGCATCGCGTTCTTCGTCCTCGCGCTCATCGAAGACTCGAGCATCGTGCGCAACGTCGCGAGGGCGTTGCAGCTCGGACGCGCGCGCCAGAGGGGTGATGCGCTCGAGATCCTCTCGCATCTCGGCGAGCGCGAGTCGGCGCGGCTGCTGGTCGCGTACTTCGAGCCCGCTCCGCTCGCGGATCGGATTCAGGTCGCGCGGCGATCGGTGTCGGTGGCCGACGACGCGAGGGACTGGCTCGCCGAAGCGCGCGAATCGAGCTCGAGATGGATCCGCATGGGCGCTCGAGCGATCGGCCTTCCACCCGACCATCAACCACCCGAACGTCAACCGCTGGAGGATATGCTCATGGAGCGCTTGCTCGCGCTGAAAGAGGTTCCGCTGTTCCACAACCTCAGCCTCGACCAGCTGGAGGCCGTACACCAGATTGCGAAGGAGGTCGAGTTCCTGCCCGGCGAGGTGATCCTGCGCGAAGGCGATCGCGGCGACGAGCTGTATCTGCTGCTGCAGGGGCGGGTTCGAATCTACAAGAACCACGGCCTGCCCGATCAGGTCGAGAGGCCCGAACAGAGCGCCGTGAGCTATTTCGGCGAGATGGCGGTGCTCGATGATGGAATCCGCACCGCAACCGTCGTCGCCGCGGATCGATCGCTGCTTCTGTGCCTGGATGGAAACAGCCTGCGCGAGCTGCTGGTGCAGATGCCCGAGATCTCGCTCGAGATGTTCCGCGTGCTGGTCGACCGCGTGCGCGTCGCGGAAGCGGACATGCGCGCGAGCTGAGCCGAGGGCTGCCGCCGCTGCGCGCGCCCGATGCTGCGCGCGCCGGATGCTGCGCCCGGGAGCGGCTCTGCGCTCGCGCGCTGCGCGGCTTCGCGCGGGAGCGGCGAGCGCTTGCAAAAGCCGCGGAGGCGGCTCATCCTGCTGCCGACAGGGGGTTTGCGGCTGTCGTGATTGCAAGCGCGATGTCTACGCTGATCAGCGCCGAGCGCAGCCGGGTGTGGCGGGCGCTCACCACCCCGAGCGAGCTGCTGCGCTGGGACGATCAGATCGTCGAATTGCTCGATGCCCCGGCGAACTTCCCGCAGCTCGGCCAGCAGGTCCGCTGGCGCTGCCGGATCGGAGCCGTGCCGATCGTCGTCCATCAGACGATTCGCGAATTGCAGCCGGGCGAGCGGTTGCAGTCGGCGATCTCGCGCGGCGTCTTCTGCTTCGACGAGACCTACACGCTCTCCACCGAGTCGGAGGCGCCCGAGCGCACGCGCCTGAGCCTTCGGATCGTCGCGTCCAACTCGACACCGCTGGTCGGGGGCATGATGGACCGGTTCGAAGTGCGACGCCTCTCCGCCGAGCTGATCGATTCCCGGCTGCGTTCGATCCAGAAGTGGTGCGAGAACGACGCCTGAGGGCGCTCGACGACACGGCGCGCGATCGAGCGACACAGCCAGCGAATCGCGCGTCCCCGAGCGCGCGCGGCGCGAACGGCTGGACGGGCGGCCAGTACAGCGCCGTGCGATTCGCGATCGGCGCCTGCCTGCTCGCGCAATTCCTGGTCGTGCTCGGCAGCGGCAGCGAGCCGTGGGGCGGCCACGGCGTCGCCCGAGCTTCCGACCCTCTCGCGCCCGCTGCCGGGGCAAGCGCGTTCCCCATCACAGACGCGCGCGCGCTGATTGCGGTGCTGTCGCTCGCAGGTGCGGCGCTGAGCGCGCTGCTCGCGCTGGGTGTGCGCGACCGCGCCGCCGCGCTGCTCCTGTCGTGCGTCGTCTGTGGGCTGGTCGCGCTCGCTGCGCCGACCATCGGTGCGGGGGCCGTCGCCATCGCGATCCTGCTGCTGCTGCAGGCGTGGCTTCCGCGCGCGCCCTACGGCTCGTGGGACGCGCGCGGGCGCGTCGACCCCGGCGGCGATTGGCGGATGCCCACGTCGGTGCACGCCGCGTGCTGGTGCGCGCTCGCGATCGGCTACGCGCTCAGCGGCGCGGCAACTCTCGCGGGCGCCGCGTGGGGCGACGGCGGCTCACTCGCGGGTCTGCTCGCGAGCGCACCCGCCCACGACTCGCCGCTGCGTGGGCTCGGGCTTGCGCACCCGCAGCACGCCTTCTCCGTTACCGCCTGGGGTGTTGCCGCTCTTCAGATCGGATTCGCTGCGCTCGCGCTCTTCCCGAGAGTCCGCCCTTGGCTGTGGCTCGCGTTCTTCGGAGCGCAGATCGCGCGCCTGGCGCT
>DASPGF010000507.1:0-3883 GCA_035620755.1 Myxococcota bacterium | reverse complement strand
GTCTGGAAGATCGGCGTCGCGACCGCGTCGCTCTGCTGGTGGTCGCGCTCGCCGCCGTGCACCGAGCGCGTCGAGTCGCCCGCGTCTCGAATCCGCTCGCCGGCCGCGCCCGGGTCGCGGCGGGATGCATCGCTCATGTTCGCTCTCGTGCGTTGGCGCTTAGCAGTTCGGGTGCGGATCCCTCAGGAGGTCCGAGAGGCTTGCAAGCGCCGGAAATCGCCCGGTAGACATCGAACCCGATGTCGGGAGCCTAGGACAGCCCAGCGCCGCGTCAACCAGCGCCGCCCGGCGAGCCGCTCCCGCCGCGGTTGCGATACAGGCTCTCGTCGACGGCGGCCCGCATCGCGGCCTCGTCGAGCCCGCCGCCGAGGAACGCGTTGACACTGCGCGCGGTCGCCGCGGGATCCTCGACCGCGCGCTTGTAGTGGACCTCGATCAGCTCGAAGTTGGCGCGCTTGCGGCACAGCAGCCGCGCGCGAACGATGTCGTTGCGATACGCCTCCTTCATCGCCTCCTCGGACGCGCTCGCGTCCCCGCTGCCGAGCCGCTCGATCATCTTGTTCTGGCTCGCGATCACCTCGTCGAGGTCGCGCCGCATGAAGATCACCTTGTAGTCGTTGTCGCCCGGCAGGTCTTTGATCAGGAACGAGATCACCTTGATCGCCTTGCCGCGCGCCTCGCGCAGGTAGCTCTTGTCGCGCTCCTTCTCGAGATCCTTGATGCGCTCGAATTCGAAGTAGCCCTTGGGGTTGTCGATGTCCGCCGCGCGCTCGCGGTCGGTTAGGATCGGCACGCCGCCGGCCTCGAGCATCTTCATCAGCATCGAGGTTCCCGAGCGCGGCAGCCCGCTCACGACCACGATGGGCTCGCCCTGCGGCCTGCGCAGCCTTCGCCTGAGCGCGTCGAGCACGCGAGCCGCCTCGCCTAGAGCGTCACGCCGAACAGGTCCTTGAGCGCGACGCCCGCGATCAGGGACACGACCATCGACCAGAGCAGGATTCCGACCTCGCCGTCGGGCAGGTAGCGCAGCGCGCGCGTGTGCGCCGCGAGCTCGAGCGAGCGCACGGGCGCATCGCTCGCGATCGCGGCCTCGCCCGGGTAGAGCAGCGCCTCCCAGCTGCGCAGCCGCTTCACCGGGATCTTGCGCGCGCCGCCACCCACCGCCCAGCGCTTCTCGTAGACCTGGTCGGCGACGCGCACGCGCAACACGTGGTCGCCGTCCCGCTCGGCGCGCACGCGCCAGAACACCGCGCCGCGCGCGCTGCGCACGACCGGCGCGTCGAGGCTCACGCCGTCGGGCAGCTCGAGCGATACGTCGCGCGCCGACACCGCCGCGCCCGGCTCGAGCTCGAGCTCGAGCAGCTCGACGGCGCCCGACGGCGAGGGTGCGTACGCGTAGTGGGCGACGAGCTGGACCATCAGCGCGAGCATCGGGATCAGCATCACGGCCATCGGCAGCAGGTTGTGCGCGATGTAGATCGAGTTCTTTGCGAGGATCGTCAGCGTCGACTTCAGCACCTGGGCGATGTCGTCCCGGAACAGCCGGATCTCGAGCAGGTGCATGCTGATCTGCTTCTTCACGCGCGCGATCGCGCCCTGGTTGGAGGTGTACTTGTAGACCTGCAGCGCGCCGATTCCCATCAGCACGGGCCATACGACGAGGTCGAACAGCGCGAGCTCGTGCCCGAACGGCGCCATCAGGAAGTCGAAGATCGCGCTCGCGATCCGGTTGTAGGTCTGCATGCGAGCGGCCGCCTACGAGATGTATCCGAGACCCTTCAGCTTGTTGCGGATGTCGTCGTCGGAGCCCGCATCCTCGAAGTGCAGCATCTCCTTCTCGAGCACGTGCGCGACGAACTCCTCCGTGGTCGCGTAGCCCGCGACGTCGGCGACCTTGCGCAGGCGATCGAAGAGGTCGCGATCGATCTTCACCCTCACGCTCTTGCTTCCAAGCATTCCTGATTCTCCTCGACGGCCAGCGACTGGCTACAGGATGGGCGCGCCGGTCATGTCCGGCAGCGGCTCGACTCCGTAGTGGGCGAGCAGGGTCGCGGTCACGTCCGTGAGATCGTGACCTTCGCGCGCGAGCCTGCGGTTGATCAGCAGCACACCGGGCACGACGTCCGGCGACATCAGATGGTTGCCCGACCAGCGCGAGGTGTTGTCCTCGATCACGGCCTCGGTGATCTCGCCGAGCGTCGACTCGTCCGAGCAGCCGTAGCCCTCGTTGTAGCCGACCACGAGATCCGGAGCCTCGCTCGTGCGCGGGCCGGAGTAGATCCGCGCGGCCTCGAACACCTCGAGCACGACCGCCTGTCCGCGCTGCGGGTCGCGCAGCGCCTCGAGCTTCTGCGCAATCTCGGCCATCAGCGCCGCGGCCTCGGTGTCGGCGACGATCCCCTGCGCTTCGCGACCCGCGCGATTCAGGTAGAGGCCGTTGAAGCCGATTCCGTAGGCTCGCGTCTTCGACCAGTCGACGTCGCCCGCGACGATCTGGCCGGTGCGCTTGCCGTCCTTGAGCACCAGGTAGCCCGCGTCGCGCAGCCAGGCGTTGAGATGAAGCTTTCGCGTGTAGGGCTGGAAGCCGTGGTCGCTCATCGCGATCAGCAGCGTGTCGTCCGGCAGGCGCTGGCGGATCGCACCGAGCGACGCGTCGACGTCGCGGTAGAAGCGCTCGATGTCGCGCGCGTGCGCGGCTCCGCTCTCCGGCTCGAACGCGGGATGCGGCGGCGCGTGCGGGTGCTTGGGATCGCCGTGCCGCCAGAGCATGTGGCACTGCAGGTCGACCGAGAGGTAGACGAAGGTTGCGTCGCCCGGCTCGAAACGGTCGAGCGCGAAGTCGACGATGCGCTTGGCATCCCTCTGGACGAGCTCGACCTGATCGACGAACTCGCCGTCGGAGAACACGCGATCCTTGAGAGCCTCCTGCTCCTCGGGCATGCCCTGCGTGTAGAAGAAGCCGACGCTCGCGAAGATCTCCTCGATGAATTCATCGGGGCTCGTGATCGGCAGGAACGGCGCCGCGGGCGAGATGTTCACCGGCGAGGCGTAGAGCTTCAGCTTCGGCCGCAGCTCCTGCGCGTAGAAGCGCACCGAGCCGGTGACCGGCATCAGCCCCATCGGCAGCAGGTCGAACGTGACCTCGACCCAGGGCGACCACTCGCCCTCGGCGACGAGCGTGTGCGCGCCGCCCACCTCGATCACCGCCGTCTCGGATTCGGGATCGATCTCGATCGTCAGTCGCTCGCTCGCGTAGTCGCTGCTCTTGGGCAGCTCGCCGGGCGCGAGGTGGAACTGATCGGGAGGGCCGCGCAGCACGGACGCCGCGGTATCGGGGACGCCGTCGAGGTCGAGATCCTGCACGGATACGTACTCGATGTCGCCCTTCGCGTTCTCCTTCTCCACCAGCGCGTCGGTGTAGAACGTGTAGGTTCCGAAGCCGCCGCGCAGATCGACGGTGCCCATGCCGTCGAGCACCTTCGCCTCGGATGCGGGGGTCGGGAAGTTTCCGGGGATCTGGAACACCTCGACGTCGACACCGTGCTCGACGAGCGCATCCCACCAGGGCGTGCCGCCGCGGTTGTTGGTCGCGTCGCTCCCGCCGAGCGGGATCACGTAGCCGAACAGCTCGACCGCGCCCGGCGGCTCGCCGGGCGGCGGCGTCGCCGACGAAACCGGATGGTAGGTGGCCGGATCGCGGTGCACGAAGTCGAAGATGCCGTGGCCGCCGGGGTTCATCCCCGTCGCGAACGTCGACCACGCCACGGGGCTCTGCGGCGGGTTCGAGGTGCCGAGCCGCTGGAAGGCTCCCTCGCGCGCGAGCTGCGCGAAGTTCGGCAGCTTGCCCTCGGCGATCAGGCGCTCGGTGATCACGGGGTCCATG
>DASPGF010000506.1:0-5772 GCA_035620755.1 Myxococcota bacterium | reverse complement strand
GGCGGCATCGCCGATCCGCGCACCAGCGCGCCGCTGCTCGAAATGCTCGAGGACTGCGACCCGAACGTGCGCGCGTCGGCAGCGGACGCGCTCGGAACGATCGGCGGCAGCGGCGTGTCGTCGGCGCTGATCCGCAAGGCTGCCGACGCCGCCGAAGATCAGCTCGTGCGCTTCTCGGCGATCCACTCGCTCAGCGCGCTCGAGGTGCCGGTTCGCGCAAGCGATCTCGCGTCCGTGCTCGGAGACCCGATCCTCGGCCACGCCGCGCTCGCGCTGCTCGGTCGACACGACGACGACGAGGAGGGCGTCGCGGCGCTGCTCAAGGCTCTCGGCTCCGGCTCCCGCTCGAGCCGCGAGTCCGCGATCCGCTCGCTGCTGCGCGTGGTGTCGCGAAACGGGCCGGGCTCCGGGTCCGACGCGGATTCGGGCGACGCGCTGCTCGCGCGCATCCGCGCCGCCGCGCTCGCGAACGAGCTCGTGATCGCGAGCGCCGTCGAGCGCCTGCCCGATGCGGATCTGTCGACGAAGCTCGTGCTGATCCAGTTCCTCGGCATCGTCGCGACGCCGGCCTCGGTGCTGCCGATCCTCGCGGCGGGGCGCGACGAGGCGCTGCGCGACACCGCGCTCGCGACGCTCGTCTCGCTCGGCCCGGTCGCCGAGCGGATCATCGAAGCCGAGTGGTCGCGGCTCGACACCGAATCGCGACGCGACGCGTGCGTGGTGTTCGCCGAGTGCCGCGGCGAGGGCAGCGCGGCGCGCCTGCTCGCGGCGCTCGAGGATCACTCGATCGAGGTGCGCTCGGCGGCCGCGCGCGCGATCGGCCGGCGCGAGCTCGAGCTCGGCCTCGCGCCGCTCGTGGTGCGGCTCTCCGCAGCGGCCGCCGATGACGATTTCGAAGCGGAGGAGGAGCTCGCCGCGGTTCTCGACGGGCTGATCGCGCTCGCGGCTCCGCGCTCGGGCAAGAGCCCCGCGCTCACGCAGCGCGCGATCGACCTGCTGATCGGCTGCCTCGAGGGATCGGCGGAGAGCGTGCGAATCGCGATCGCGACCGTGATCGGCCGCATCGGACGCGCCGAGGATTCGCAGATCGTCTGCTTCCTGCTCAAGGATGCGAGCTCGTCGGTGCGCCGCGCATCCGTCGATGCGCTCGCGCGGCTCGAGCCCGGAACCACGGCCGAGCCGCTGCGGCTCGCGCTCGCCGACGAGTCGCCGCTGGTTCGGATTGCCGCCGCGCGCGCGCTCGGCGCATCCGCGAGCGGCGAGGTCGTCGAGGACCTGAAGCGGCTCGCGGACGACGAGGATTCCGCGGTGCGCGCCGCGGCGGTCCGCTCCGTCGCGCTACGCCTGCCGCGCTCGGTCGGCGATGCGCGCCGCAGCGAGCTGCTGCAGGTGATCGATGGAGCGCTCGCCGACGAGCCGCCGGTCGCGCTCGCGGCGCTCGAGGCGCTGTGCGAGATCGGCGGGATCGCCGCCGAGCGCGCGGCGGGCATCCTCGCGCGACCCGAGCCCGAGCTCGTGCGCGCGGCGATCCGCTGCATCGGGCTGTACGCGGAGCAGAGCGGTGTCGCCGCGCTGATCCCGCTCGTCGAGCACCCGGACTGGTCGGTGCGCGCGGAAGCGATCCAGACCATCGCTGATCGCAACCTGATTCGCGGCGTTCCCGCGATCCTGCGCCGCCTCGACGTCGAGCAGCACGACTTCGTACGCGACGTGACGCTCTCGGCGCTCCGGAGACTCGAAGGCGAGGTTCGATGATTCCGACCGCAGCGACCGATGGCCTGACGCTCAGCGACGCCGAGTTTCGGATGTTCGCCGACCTCGTTCGCGAGCACTCCGGGCTCGAGTTCGGCGAGGGCTCGCGCTTCCTGCTCGAGCGGCGCCTCGCGCGCAGGGTGCGGGAGCTCGAGCTCGGCAGCTTCGCCGCCTACCACTTCCGGCTCCGCAACAGCAGCACGGGCGCGGACGAGCTGCCGAACCTGATCGACGAGCTCACCACGAACGAGACCTACTTCTTCCGCGAGTCGAGCCAGCTGCGCGCGCTGATCAACGAGATCTTCGCGGAGCTGCGGCTCGAGCGCGGCGACCGCAGCGGCCGGCCGATCAACGTCTGGTCGGCGGGCTGCTCGAGCGGCGAAGAGCCCTACAGCATCGCGATGCTCGCGCGCGAAGCCGGGCTCAAGCCCGGCGCGGACATCCACGTCTACGCGTCCGACATCTCGCGCCGCATGCTGCGCAAGGCGCGCAAGGGCACCTACCGCGAGGCGTCGTTCCGGGAAACGGATCGCCAGCTGCGCGACAAGTATTTCGTCGAGAAGGATCGACTCTGGCAGATCTCGGACGATCTCAAGCGCGACGTCGACTTCATCCATCTGAACCTGCTCGACAAGTCGAAGATCGCGCTATTGCGCACGATGGACGTGATCCTGTGCCGCAACGTCATCATCTACTTCAATCTCGACACGAAGTGCCAGGTGATTCGCACGTTCTACGACAAGCTGCGCCCGGGCGGCCACCTGCTGCTCGGCCACGCGGAGTCGCTGATCAATCTGTCGACCGCGTTCGAGCTGCGCCACCTCAAGCGCGACCTGGTGTATCGGCGCCCGTTCCCCGGCATGTCCTCCGACGATCTGTGGAACATCAGCGCGGCCGCCGCGATCGCACAGAGCGACCGCCCGGAGCTCGACCGATGACGCGCCAGTCGCTGATCCGCGTGCTCGTGATCGACGACTCGGCGTTCAGCCGCCACGCGATCACGCGCATGCTCGACACCTCTCCGTTGGTCGAGGTCGTCGGCGTCGCGCGCGATGGCGAGGAGGCGCTGCGAAAGGCCTTCGAGCTGCAGCCGGATCTGATCACCGTCGACCTCGAGATGCCGCGCATGGACGGCTTCACGTTTCTGCGCGTGATCATGAGCAAGCGACCGACGCCCGTGATCGTGATCAGCGGGCGCACCGGCGAGGAGGACGTGTTCCGCGCGCTCGAGCTGGGCGCGGTCGACTTCGTCGGCAAGCCGAGCCCGCGCGCGACCCCCGAGCTCAGCAACATCGAGCAGGAGCTGATCCGCAAGGTCCACGCGGTTCGAGATCTGCGCATCGATCGCATCCAGAAGCGGATCGACGCGCCCACCGCACGGATCCACGCGGCGGGCGACCGCGCGGCGGCGACGCCGAGCGTCGTCGCGATCGGCTCGTCGACGGGAGGGCCGGCCGCGCTGATGCAGGTGTTCAGCGCGTTCGCCGAGCCGCCTCGTTGCGCGTTCGTCGTCGCCCAGCACATGCCCGCGGGCTTCACGCGCGGCTTTGCGGAGCGCATCGATCGGCTGACCCGTCTGCGCGCGCTCGAGGCGGAGGGCGGCGAGCCGCTCACGCCCGGCACCGTGCTCGTCGCGCCGGGCGGCAAGCACCTCGAGCTCGAGAGCGTCGACGGCCGCGTGGTCACCAAGCTCAGCGCGGTGCGCGATCGCGACAAGTACACGCCGTCGGTGGATCGCCTGTTCGACAGCGCCGCCAAGCACGTCGGCGCGGACCTGATGGCCGTGGTGCTCACCGGGATGGGCGACGACGGCCGCGCGGGCGTCGAAGCCGTGAGCCGCGCGGGCGGCAGCGTGATCGCGGAGTCCGAGAACACGGCGGTGATCTTCGGCATGCCCCAGCAGGCGATCCGCACGGGCTTCGTCGACCAG
Source organism: Myxococcota bacterium (assembly GCA_035620755.1). GTDB lineage: Bacteria > Myxococcota_A > UBA9160 > UBA9160 > SMWR01 > JACZVU01. Next base: position 2,090 of record DASPGF010000506.1, on the reverse strand, counting down.
GTGCTGCCGCTCGGCGAGATCGCGACGGCGATCCAGGCGGGAACGGTGGTGCGGCGAGCCCGGCGCAAGCGCGATGGAGCGGTGTCATGAGCAGCGACCGCAGCGATCTGCTCAAGCAGGGCGAGGAGTTCCTCCAGGCGTTCTCGCGCGGCGCCGAGTTCACCAAGGAGCTGCTCGTCGAGAACGCGCGCCTGCGCGAGAGGCTCGCCGCGCTCGAGCAGGAGCAGGCGGACGCGTCGCGAACGCCCGAGGAGTGGGAGAGGTATCGCAGCGGGCTGCAGTCGCGCCTCGACGATCTCGAGCAGGAGTGCGCGAGCGTGCGCCTGCGGCTGCAGCAGGTCGAAGAGGAGAATCAGCAATTCGCGTCGCGCTATCTCGAGGTCGAAGAAGAGAACAACAATCTCGCGAGCCTCTACGTCGCGAGCTATCAGCTGCACTCCACGCTCGATCTCGACGAGGTGCTGAAGATCATCGTGGAGATCGTGATCAACCTGGTGGGCGCGGACATCTTCGCCGTGTATCTGCTCGACGGGAATACGGGGCAGCTCGACATTGCGGCCTCGGAGGGTGCCGATCCGTCGGCGTTCCCGAGCTGCTCGAAGCCCGGAAGCCCGCTGTCGACTGCGCTCGAGCGCGGAGAGGTGACCTGCGGCGACTCGTCGCGCGAGCCCAACTTCGAGGAGCCGATCGTCTGCATCCCGCTGATCGTCCACGATCGGCCGATCGGGCTGATCGGCATCTTCTCGTTGCTGCAGCAGAAGGACGGCTTCTCGAAGCTCGATCACGAGCTCTTCTCGGTGATGGGCGGCCACGCGTCGACGGCGCTGTTCGCCGCGCGGCTGTACTCGCAATCGGAGCGGCGGCTCAACACCATACAGGGGTTCATCGATCTCTTGGCGAAGTGACGAAGACAGCGCGGCCTCTCCGCCGCGCATGGAGTTGAACATGGACCGGAAGAGAATCCTCATAGTCGAAGACAGCCCGACGATGCGTCAGCTGCTCGTATTTGCGCTGCGCCGCCTGCGGAACGTCGACATCGTGGAGGCGCAGGACGGCATGGACGGCCTGCGCAAGATCTCGAGCGATCACTTCGATCTGGCGTTGATCGACATCAACATGCCGGTGATGGATGGGCTCAAGCTGATCAGCCTGATCCGCGGCGAGGAGAGCCTCCAGTCCGTCCCGATCGTGGTGATCACGACGGAAGGCGCGAAGGAAGACCGCGAGCGCGCGCTGTCGCTCGGCGCGAACGAGTATCTCACGAAGCCCATCCAGGCGAACAACGTGCTGTCGATCGTGAAGGGGTTGCTCAAGCGAGCGGAGTAGCGAGCCGGCTGCGAACCGGCGACGCGCGCGGGCGCTCGTCGCCGCCGTCGGCTGTGGTATACCTGCGCGCGTGGATCGACGCTCCGGCGCAATGCTGCACGGCCTGCTCGCGAGCGTCGCGCTGGTCGGCTGTGGCTACGCGCTGATCGACTACAGCGAGCCGATCGAGAACCTCGGCTCGGTCGCGATCCAGACCTTCGAGAACGAGTCGTTCGAGCCTGGCGTGGAGTTCGTGGTCGCCGACGCGCTGCGGCGCGAGTTCCTGCGGCGTGGGGGTCTGGCGCTCGTCGACGAGCCGATCGACGCCGATCTCGTCGTGTCGGGGGTCGTCGAGCCGATCGTCACGCGCGCGCGCAGCTTCTCGAGCGTGTCGCTCGCCGTAGAGTGGGAGGTCGTGCTGCAGCTCGCCGTCGATGCGCAGTGGTCCGACGGGCCGAAGACGCGCATCGATCCGGATTCCACGCGCGCGACGGAACGCTATCTCGCGAGCGCGGACATCGAGGCGACGCGCAAGAACCGCAGCGAGGCGATCCGCACGCTCGCCTCGAACCTCGCCGCGCACGTGCACGACATCCTCTACGAGCTCCACCAGCCATGACGCTCGACGCGCTGCGCTCCGAGCTCGAGGCGGGGCGGCTGCGCCCGAGCTACCTGCTCGCCGGCGCGGAGGCTCTGCTGCGCGACGACGCGCTCGCGGCGATCCGCAGCGCGGCGCTCGCGGGTGCGGCGGCGGACTTCGACTGCGAGCGCCTCGACGGCGAGAG
>DASPGF010000505.1:0-2010 GCA_035620755.1 Myxococcota bacterium | reverse complement strand
CGACCGTACTGCGTGGTGCTGTTCGACGAGATCGAGAAGGCCCATCCGGAAGTGTTCGGCGTGCTGCTGCAGATCCTCGACGACGGACGCCTGACCGACGGACAGGGCCGCACCGTCGACTTCCGCAACGCGGTCTTGATCATGACCTCGAACATCGGCAGCGAGCACATCGTCGCGCTCTCGGGAAGGGATCAGCAGGAGATCGAACGCCGCGTCGAGGAGGCGCTGCGCGCGCACTTCAAGCCGGAGTTCCTGAACCGCATCGACGAGACGATCGTGTTCCACTCGCTCAGCCGCGACGAATTCCACCGCATCGTCGAGATCCAGCTCGGGAGGCTGCGCGAGCGGCTGCGCGAGAAGCGGCTCGAGATCGCGACGAGCGAGGCGGCGCGGGATCTGCTCGCGGAGCGGGGCTACGACGCCCACTACGGCGCGCGACCGCTCAAGCGCGTGATCCAGCGCATGATCGAGGACCCGCTCGCGATGCGAATCCTCAGCGGCGACTTTCCCGAGGGCTCCAAGATCGCGGTGGAGCCGAACGCGAGCAAGGACGGCTTCGAGTTCAAGCGCGTGTGAGCGCGGCGCGCTCGCGCCGCGCGCCGCGTCAGTCGGCGCGCCGCGTCAGTCGGCGCGCAGCGTGCGGTGCTGGTATCGGCTGCCGTCCGCGAAGCCGAGCTCGCGGTAGTAGGCGCGCGTGCCGACCGCCGAGATCACCGCGAGATGGTGGAACCCGGCCTCGCGCGCGAGCTGCGCGGCGCGCTCGATCAGCCGCCGACCGAGGCCGGCGTGCTGCGCGCGACCGCTCTCGCGCCGTCCGAGCCCGAGCGAATCGCCATAGACGTGGACCTCGCGGATCAGCGCGCTCGCGCGCAGCTCGGGCTCGGGCAGCGGTGCGCTGGGCAGCGACAGCCGCAGGAACGCGGCGAGCCGATCGTCTGCAGTCGCGAACTCGAGGAAGTGCTCCTCCCCGATCGACGTTCGATACGCCATCTCGCGTAGATTCAGCGCATCCAGCGAAACCCGCGCGCCGCGAATCTCGCGACTCCGGATGTCGCAACACGCGCCGCCTCGATCGCGCAGGCGCCGCTCGGCGACCTCGCGCAGGTTCGCGACGCGGTTTCCGGCTGCGATGTCGTGCGACGAGAAGTCGCGGATCACGCGCGTGAGGCGGCAGTAGCGCGGCGTGCGCTCGAGGCAATGAGCCAGAAGCTCGACCAATTCCTCGTGCGCGTAGGGGCGCCACGCACCGCGCTCGTAGTATCGCATCAGCTCGGCGCTCTCGATCAGGCTGCACGGGTAGAGCTTGAGCTCGTCGGGTCGGAAATCGGGATCGGCGAACAGGCGCTCGAAGTCGTCGGCGTCGTCCGCCGCGCTGGAGCCGAGCAGGTTCGGCATCCAGTGCGCCTGGAGCTTGAAGCCGGCGCCGCGCAGCAGCCGCAGCGCGCGACGGGAGGCCTCGACCGAGCAGCCGCGCCGGTTCAGCGCGAGGACGCGGTCCGAGAGGCTCTGGAGCCCGAGCTGCAGCTTGGTCGCGCCGAGCCGCCGCAGCCGGCGGATTTCCTCGGCGGAAACCTGGTCGGGTCTCGTCTCGAACGAGAGGCCGACGTTCCGGCACGCCGCCGTCTCGTTCGCGCGCTGCGCGTCCTCGAGCGCCCCCCAGGCCGCGCGCTCGCTCGCGTGCAGCAGGCGCGAGCCGTGCGCTTCGCGCAGCTGCGCGACGACGCTCCGGTTGTAGCTGCGTTCGGGGTCGTGCAACGCGCGCCCGGCTCGGCGCCCGAGCGCGGGCGCGGCGCCCGCCGCAGCGCGCCCGTCGACGCCGCTGCCGAAGTCGTTGAGCGCATCGAAGCAGCGCTTCGCGAACCAGACCTGGTACGCCTCGGGGTGGAACGACCAGGTGCCCCCGAGCACGATCAGCTCCACCTTTTCGACCGGATGACCCGTGCTGCGGTAGGCGTGAAGTCGATTCCAGGTCTGCAGGTAGGGGTCGAAGCGGTTGTCCTCGGCGCGCTG
>DASPGF010000504.1:0-3386 GCA_035620755.1 Myxococcota bacterium | reverse complement strand
CGACATCCGCGGCACGGGCAACAGCGAGGGCCGGCTCATCCCGCACGAGTACAGCGATCGCGAGAACGAGGACGGCGAGGTCGTCATCGATTGGCTCTCGAAGCAGCCGTTCTCGAACGGCAACGTCGGCATGTTCGGCATCTCCTGGGGCGGCTTCAACTCGATCCACCTCGCGATGCGCAATCCGCCCGCCCTCAAGGCGATCATCGCGGTCGACGCCACCGACGACCTCTACCAGGACGACGTGCACTTCATCGACGGCGTGATCCACGTCGACTCCTGGGAGATGAGCCAGGATCTCGACAACGCGCGGCCGGGCGCGCCCGATTACACGATCGACGAGCAGTACTTCGAGAATCGCTTCGACACCGAGCCGTGGATGATGACCTACAAGCGCAAGCAGCGTTACGGACCGTTCTGGCAGCGCACCACGCTCAAGGAGCGCTACGAGTCGATCCGCGTTCCCACGTTCCTGATCGGCGGCTGGTACGACGGCTACCGCGACAGCGTGCCGCGCATGCTCGAGCAGCTGCAGGCGCCCGTGAAGGCAATCGTCGGACCCTGGTCGCACGACTACCCGCACAACGCGGGAATCGCGCCGCGCATCGAGTGGAGGCGCGAGGCCGTGCGCTGGTACGACTACTGGCTCAAGGGCCGCAACACGGGAATCCTCGACGAGCCGCGCTTCGCGGTCTTCGTGCGGCGCTGGCATCCGCCCGGGCCCGTGCTGAAGGAAGCCGCGGGAGATTGGCGCTGGGAGGACGGCTGGCCGATCGAGCGGATCCGCGAGCAGATCCTCTATCCGCAGCCCGATCGCACGCTCGCGAGCAACGCGCCCGAGCCCGACACCCACGAGCTTCGCTACGTCGCGTCCGCGGGCGTCGAGGCGGGCGGCCCCGTGATGTGGTGGGGAGACGTCGCACACGACCAGCGGCCGACCGACGCGTTCAGCCTGGTCTACGACAGCGAGCCCGTCGGGGAGGAGATCGAGATCCTCGGGCTGCCGCGCGCGATCCTCGAGGTCTCCGCCGACGCGCCGCATGCGAACTGGGTTGCCCGGCTCTCGGACGTCGCTCCCGATGGATCGGTCACGCAGGTGGCGGGCGCGGCGTTCAACGCCACGCACCGCAACTCCGAGACGAATCCGCAGCCGCTCGAACCCGGCGAGCCGATCTCGCTCGAGATCGAGATGCACTTCACGTCGTGGGTGTTCGAGCAGGGGCATCAGATCCGGCTCGCGGTCAACAACTCGCAGTGGCCGATGCTGTGGCCGAGCCCCTATCCGATGACGACGCAGCTGCGCGTCGGCGGCGAGCAGCCCTCGAAGCTCGTGTTGCCGGTGGTTCCCGCGGGCGACTGGCCCAAGCCCGCGTTCCTGCCGCCCGGAGAGGATCCGCAGCTTCCGGGCTTCGAGACGGTCGATGCGGGAAACATCTCGGGCTACGGCGAGATCTCGTCGATCGACCGCAATCCCGTGACGCGCACCGCGACCGTGCGCGCGACCAACCGCAGCGGCGAGCGCTATCCGTGGGGCACGGAGCGGTTCGAGGAGACCATCGAGCACCAGACCAACGACGAGCATCCGGAGAACACCTCCGTGGTCGGCTCCTATCGCATGACGGTCGAGCTCGCGGATCGCACGCTGCGCTGGGAGAGCGACACGACGTTCCGCAGCGATCTCGAGAATTTCTACTATGGCTCCACGCGCCGCCTGCTGCGAGACGGCGAGCTGATCCGGGAGAGACGCTGGGAAGACACGATCCCTCGCGATTTCCAATAGGGCGGAGGCAAGGCGACGCATGCGGTCGGTGCGAACGGGATTCGACGCGCGCGCCACGCGCGCGCTCTCACTACTGTGGTGCGCGGCGGCGCTGCTCGCGTTCGTGGGCTGTCGAACGACGCCGACGCGCGCGCCGAGCGCGGTCGAAGCGCTGCTCGGCGCGTCGCGCTCCGCGCGCACGCCGGGAGCCGCGATCCTCGTCGCGCACGACGGTGTCGTGCTGCAGAGGGCCAGCTACGGGATGGCAGACCTCGAACGCGGCGTCGCATTCCAGGTCGACACCGCATCGAACCTCGCATCGGTCTCGAAGCAATTCACCGCGATGGCGATCATGATGCTCGCCGAGCAGGGTCGTCTCGACTACGACGATCCGATCACGCGCCTGCTCCCCGAGCTCGCGCGCTTCGGCGATGCGATCACCATCCGCCACCTGCTCACCCACACGAGCGGCCTGCCCGACTACTACGAGGTGATCGCCGAGATCAGCGGTGTGGAGCGGCCGCTCACGCGTCACGCGCTCGACGTCTACTCGCAGTGGGGCGAGCCGCGCTTCGCGCCCGGCGAGCGCTACGAGTACAGCAACCCCGGCTACGAGCTGCTCGCGCTGATCGTCGAGCGCGCGTCCGGCGAGCGCTTTGCGGAGTTCATCGACGAGCGCATCTTCACGCCGCTCGGCATGGCGAGCTCGGTCGTCTACGACGAGCGCGAGCCCGAGATCGCCAAGCGCGCCTACGGCTACCGCGCGCAGCCCGGCGGCTTCGCGCTCGACGACGACGATCCGCTCAACTACATCTTCGGCTCCGGCAGCATCTACTCGACCGTCGACGACCTCTACCGCTGGGATCAGGCCCTCTACACCGAGAAGCTCGTCAGCCGCGCGACGATCGCCGAGGCCTTCGAGTCCGCGCAGCTCGCGAGCGGCGAGCCCTATCCGTACGGCTTCGGCTGGCAGCTCGACGACCACCTCGCGCGCCGGCGCATCGCGCACAGCGGCGGCTGGGTGGGCTTCAGCAGCTTCATCGCGCGCTACGTCGACGATCGCTTCACCGTGATCGTTCTCACGAACTCCGCCGAGGGCGGCGCCGAGGGCATCGCCGACACGATCGCGGCGCTTTATCTCTCGGAGCTCGACGTTGCCAATCCCCCGGCGTCGACCGTGATCGCGAGCGCGCGCGTGCTCGATGGATCGGGCGCGTCCGAGCGCGCGGCGTCCGTGCGCTTCGTCGGCGATCGTATCGTCGAGGTCGGCAGCTTCGAAGCCTCGCCTCGCGACGCGGTGATCGATGCAGGCGGGCTCGCGCTCGCGCCGGGCTTCATCGACACCCACAGCCACGCGGACGACGACCTGTTCGAGCACCCCGACGCGCTCGCAGCCGTGAGCCAGGGGATCACCACGGCCGTGGTCGGACAGGATGGCGGCTCGCCGTATCCCCTGCGCGACTTCTTCGACCGGCTCGCGAAGCAGCCGCCCGCGCTCAACATTGCCTCCTACGCGGGCTTCGGCACGATTCGCGACATCGTGATGGGAGGAGATTTCCGGCGGCTCGCGACGCCTGCGGAGATCGAGGCGATGCGCGCGCTGCTCGTCGAGGAGATGCTCTCGGGC
>DASPGF010000503.1:0-4889 GCA_035620755.1 Myxococcota bacterium | reverse complement strand
TGGTTTCGCGCGCGCATCGGCACGGCGTGCTGCTCGCGCAGGAATCGGAGGTGGAGGAGATCCAGCGCTGGTACCTCCGCAGCATCGAGGAGACGTGAGCGGCGCAACGAGCTGCGCTCGCGCTCGCCGCTGCGATGGCCGCGGTCGCTCGGAGCGTCGCCCAGGCGGGTCTTTTCCGCGGTCGGCGCGGGCTCTACGCTAGGGCGGCAGCGATCCCTCGAACCTGCAGAGCAGGACGCGATGCCGCCCAACTCCCCCAAGCCCGAGCCGCGGCGCGCGCCGCGAGGCTACTCCGACACCGATCCCGCGCGCCCCCCGCGCCGGCCGCCGCTGCGCGATCTCAAGCCGCGCGCGCGCTTCTCGCTCGCCTACTACCTCGCGCTGATCGGCGGCATGCTCGCGCTGCAGTGGCTCTTCTTCTCGGACATCGACGCGCCCGAGATGCCGTACAGCGAGTTCCGCGCGGCCGTGGAGGCGGGGCGCGTCGCGCAAGTGGTGCTCGCGCAGGACCGGATCTACGGCGAGCTGCGCGCGCCCGACGAGCCGGCCGCGCAGCCCGTGGAGCCGCACGCGCTCGAGGTGCCCGAGGTCAAGGCGCCGTGGCACCTCGGACGGATCTCCGAGTGGTGGTCGGGGCTGCGCGGCGACATCGCGCGCGAGCGCAGCGAGCGCGAAGCGAAGGCGAAGCTCTACTTCAGCGTGATTCCGCTCGACGATCCCACGCTCGTCGCTGCGCTCCAGGAACACGGCGTCGCGTACCGCGGCCGCATCGAGTCGCGCTGGCTGCGCGAGCTGCTGCTCAACTGGGTGATTCCGTTCGGCGTGATGTTCCTGATCTGGGGCTTCCTGATGCGCCGCATCGGCCGCGGTCCGAGCGTGCTGCAGATGGGCCAGAGTCGCGCCAAGATCTACGAGGTCGATCCCGCGACGCGCGTCCACTTCTCGGATCTCGCGGGCGTCGACGAGGCGATCGAGGAGACGCGCGAGATCGTGAGCTTTCTCACGGATCCCGCGCGCTTCACGCGGATCGGCGCCAAGCTGCCCAAGGGCGTGTTGCTCGTCGGGCCGCCCGGAACCGGCAAGACGCTGCTCGCGCGCGCGATCGCGGGGGAATCCGAGGTTCCGTTCTTCAGCCTGAGCGGCTCGGACTTCGTCGAGATGTTCGTCGGCGTGGGCGCCGCGCGCGTGCGCGATCTGTTCCAGGAGGCCAAGAAGGTCGCTCCCTGCATCATCTTCATCGACGAGCTCGACGCGATCGGCAAGACGCGCGCGCAGGCTTCGGCATTCCTCAGCGGCGGCTACGACGAGCGCGAGAACACGCTCAACCAGCTGCTCTCCGAGATGGACGGCTTCGACGGCTCGGCGGGCGTCGTGATCCTCGCCGCGACGAATCGGCCCGAGGTGCTCGACCCCGCGCTGCTCCGCCCGGGGCGCTTCGATCGGCGCGTGGTCGTCGACCGGCCGAGCCGCGCCGGCCGCAAGGCGATCTTCCACATCCACGCGCGCAAGCTGCCGCTCGCCGAGGACGTCGACTTCGAGGCGCTCGCGGGCCAGACCCCCGGCATGGTCGGCGCCGACATCGCGAACGTCTGCAACGAGGCCGCGCTGCTCGCGTCGCGCGTGGGCCGCAGCCGCATCGCGATGGCGGATTTCCAGGAGGCGATCGAGCGCACGATCGCGGGCCCGCAGAAGAAGAGCCAGATCGTCACGGCCGAGGAGCGACAGCGAATCGCGTATCACGAGTCGGGGCACGCGCTCGTCGGCCACATGACGCCCGGCGCCGATCCCGTGCAGAAGATCTCGATCATTCCGCGCACGGCAGGCGCGCTCGGCTACACGCTGCAGATGCCGCTCGACGATCGCTACCTGCTCTCGAAGGACGAGCTGCTCGACCGCGTGCGCGTTCTGCTCGCGGGCCGCGCGGCCGAAGAGGTCGTGTTCGGCATGATCTCGACCGGCGCGTCGGACGACCTCGAGAAGGCCAGCGAAATCGTGCGCGAGATGCTCACGGTCTACGGCATGAGCGAGAAGGCGCCGAACCTCTCGCTCGTGGGCCGGCGCGGCGCGGTCTACCTCGGCGCGGGCATCGAGCGCGCACCGCACTCGGAGGACCTCGCCGAGACGCTTGATGCCGAGACGCTCGCGATCCTCGGGCGCTGCTACGAGCAGGCCAAGCAGCTGCTGCTGCGCGAGCGCGCGCTGCTCGAGACGCTCGCCAAGCGCCTGCTCGAGGAAGAAGAGCTCGATCGCGACGCGCTGCTCGCGCTGCTCGGCGCGCGTCCCGCGCGCCCGCCCTGGAGCGAGACCGCGGCGGGCGCCTGATCGCCTGTCTCAGAACTGGAAGCGGATCCCCGCCACGAAGCCCAAGGCGTCGATGTCGTCGCCGTGGTCGCGCGCGAGATCCGCGGTGTTGCCGAGCACGCGCAGCCAGTTCACGCCGACGTAGGGCGCACCCGCGCGGAACCACTCGTAGCGCAGCCGGAGCCCGAGCTCGACGTCGTTGAAGCCGCGCCGCACGCCGAACTTGCGCGCGTTGTTCGCTGCGACATTGACTTCGAGGCGCGGCTGGGCGACGAGGCGGCGCGTGACGCGCAGCTCGTAGAGCGCCGTGAGGCGCGCCGAGAAATCGCCGTCGTCGCTCACGAACAACGCCGGCTCGAGCTCGAACCAGTAGGGCGCGAGCCCGTCGAGGCCGAGCACCGCGAGCGTTCGCTCGTGGTCGGAGCCCGCGCCGTAGAGGAAATCCTCGCGCACGCCGAGCTGCAGATCCCAGAAATCCGAGATCATGCGGCCGTAGAGCAGCTGGATCTCCGCGTCGCCGCCCGACGGCCTGGAGGTGCGCGCGTCGCCCTCGCTCTTGAGCCAGAGCTTGTTCTCGTCGGAGCCCCACCAGCCGTGGAGATCCCAGCGAAACAGATCGTGGCCGTCGTTGGCGCGCCACTCGAGCTGATCGACCTGCGCGAAGTGGAACAGCATCGGCTCCATCGGCGGCGGCCAATCCTCGCGATTCTCGTCGGGCGTCGGCTCGGGCTCGGCCTGCGCGTGCGGACACGGCGCTGCGGCCAGCGCGAAGCCCATTGCAGCGCCCAGGATCGAGAACCCCGACGCGCGCGCGCGCCGCAGCGGGCGTGCGATCATGCGACGCGCACCACCCGGAACATGCCCATCTCCATGTGGAACAGCAGGTGGCAGTGAAACGCCCACGGGCCGGGTGGATCGGCGTTGATCAGCACCGAGAGGCGCTCGGCGGGCTTGACGCTGACGGTGTGCTTGCGCGGGATCCGCGATCCGCGGCCGTTCTCGAGCTCCATCCACATGCCGTGCAGGTGGATCGGGTGCTCCATCATGGTGTCGTTGACGAGCGTGACCCGCAGCCGCTCGCCGCGGTGGAACTCGATCGGCTGCGTGACCTCGGAGAACTTCTCCCCGTCGAACGACCACATGTAGCGCTCCATGTTGCCCGTGAGATGGAATTCGAGCTCGCGGCTCGGCGGCCGCGGATCGAAATCGCGCGCGATTCGCATTAGATCGGTGTAGACGAGCACGCGGTGGCCCGCGTCGGCAAGGCCCGCGCCCGGCTCGTCGAGGCGGCTCTCGGCCGGCAGCCCGGACACCCCGTCCCGCGCATCGGCCTCGGCCGCGCGGTGGTGAGCGGCGTGCGGATCGTGACCCGACATCGCGTGGTGCGACATGCCCATGTCCGCGAGCGTGCGGTGCGGCGGCTTGCGCAGCTCGGGAACCGCGGCCTGCAGGCCCGATCGCGGCGCGAGCGTTCCGCGCGCGAAGCCGCTTCGATCCATCGCCTCGGCGAACACGGTGTAGGCGCGATCGCCCGTCGGCGCGACGATCACGTCGTAGGTCTCGGCGGTGGCGATCTGCAGCTCGTCGACGTCGATCGGCTCGACGTTCTGGCCGTCGGCCTGCACGACCGTCATCGCGAGGCCCGGCACGCGCACGTTGAAGTAGCTCATCGCGGAGCCGTTGATGATGCGCAGCCGGATGCGCTCGCCGGGCGTGAACAGCCCCGTCCAGTTCGCGCCCGCGCTGAGGCCGTTCATCAGGTAGGTGTAGGTGATCCCGGTGACGTCGGCGATGTCGGTCGCATCCATGCGCATCGCGCCCCACGCGAGCCGATCGGCGAGCGTCGATCGCCAGCCATTGCTCGCGACGTCGTCCGCGAAGTCGAGCAGCGTTCGCTTGCCATAGCTGTAGTAGTCGCTCTGGCCCTTGAGCCTCGCGAGGATGTGGTGCGGATCTTCGAAGCTCCAGTCCGAGAGCATCACGACGTAGTCGCGGTCGTAGGTGAACGGGTCGGGCTCGAGCGGATCGACGATCAGCGGGCCGTAGTGGCCGCTCTGATCCTGCAGGCCGGAGTGACTGTGATACCAGTAGGTGCCGCTCTGCTGCACGCGGTAGCGATAGGTGAAGGTCTCGCCGGGCGCGATGCCGCGGAAGCTCAGGCCCGGGACGCCGTCCATCTGATACGGGAGCAGGATGCCGTGCCAGTGGACCGAGGTATCGACATCGAGCTCGTTCGTCACGCGCAGCGTGACGTCCTGCGCTTCGCGCAGTCGAACCAGCGGGCCGGGCACCGTTCCGTTGAGCGTGATCGCGCGCCCGAGCCCATCCGCGATCGGCAACGTCTCGGCGCGCACGCGGAGATCGACGCGCGACTGGCCGTCGAGCACGCGCGCATCGGCCGCGCGCGAGGGCGCGGCCCAGGCATAGGACGGCGCGAGCGCGCGGCAGCTGCTCGCGACCAGCGCGGCCGCGGAGCCGCGCAGGAAGTCGCGCCGCGTCAGCTGCGCGCGGGCGCGCTTCATCGCATCTCCCTCGTCGCGGTGTTGGGCGCGCTCACGCTATCCGTGCAGCAGCTTGTGGACGACGAT
>DASPGF010000502.1:0-3472 GCA_035620755.1 Myxococcota bacterium | reverse complement strand
AAGATTCCGGTGCGGCAGGCGATCACGAGCCAGCCGCCGAGCGGCGTGTCCGCGAGCGGCGTGTAGACACCGAGCAGCCAGAACAGCCACTCCAAGCCGTCGAACGTGAGCGTCGCGCCCAGCAGCAGCTCGGGAGCCGCGCGACGCGCGATGCCCATCTTGAGCACGCGCCCGCCGACGATCAGGTTGATCGCGATGACGACGACGTTGCTGAGGATCTCGAAGCTCACCGCGCGCCCCCACGCCCGTCATCCCATCGGGAGGAACGCGGCTGCACTTGATCGAATCGCAGCCGCGCAACTTCCCGCGCGCGCGCCCCGCGCGCCAAGCCGAATGGCTCAGCTCGGCGCGTCGGTGAAAACCCCAACTGGGCCCCCGCCAGCAGTGGACCCCTCCATCGAACGCGGAACTGCGCGGGGTCGATCCGGCCCGGCCAACTGGGCCCCCGCCAGCAGTGGACCCCTCCATCGAACGCGGAACTGCGCGGGCTAGAGGCCGTACAGCTCCGCGAGCTCGGGATCGCGCTCGGCGATCAGCTTCGCGTAGGCGAGCATCACCTTGCACTGCTTCACGCTCGCGTCGTCCTGCATCTTTCCGTCGAGCATGATCGCGCCCGTGCCGTCGCCCATCGCCTCGATCACGCGGCGCGCCCAGCGCACCTCCTCGGCCGGCGGGCTGAACACGCGGCGCGCGATCTCGATCTGGCTCGGGTGCAGCGACCACGCGCCCACGCAGCCGAGCAGGAACGCGTTGCGGAACTGATCCTCGCAGCCGACCGGATCGGAGATGTCCCCGAAAGGACCGGAGTAGGCGAAGATTCCGCTCGCACTGCAGGCGTCGACCATGCGCGCGAGCGTGTAGTGCCAGAGATCCTGCTGCGCGGTCGCGCGCGGCGCGGCGGGGTTCGCGGGGTCCGGATCCGATCGCACGAGGTAGCCCGGGTGGCCGCCGCCGATGCGCGTGGTCTTCATGCGCCGCGAGGCCGCGAGGTCGGCGGGGCCGAGGCTCACGCCCTGCATGCGCGGGCTCGCGCTGCAGATCGCCTCGACGTTCGCGACGCCCTGCGCGGTCTCGAGGATCGCGTGCACGAGGATCGCGCGCGCAAGCCCCGCCTTCGCCTCGAGCTGCGCGAGCAATTGATCGACGTAGTGGATGTCCCAGGGGCCCTCGACCTTGGGCACCATGATCACGTCGAGCTTGTCACCGACGGCGGGCACGATCTGCAGCAGGTCGTCGAGCGCCCAGGGGCTGTCGAGGCTGTTCATGCGCAGCCAGAACTGGCTGCTCCCGAAGTCCGTCGCGCGCGCGATCGCGATCAGGCCCTCGCGCGCCGCGAGCTTCTGGTCGGCGCGGATCGCGTCCTCGAGGTTCCCGAGCAGCACGTCGAGCTTGCCGACGAGCTGCGGGACCTTCTCCGCCATGCGCGCGTTGCTCGGATCGAAGAAGTGGATCATGCGCGACGGTCGCAGCGGGATCTCGCGCGGCGGTGCGGGCGCGCCGATGGCCAGCGGCTTGGCGAAGTTGCGCGGGTTCCTCACGAGCTCCCCTCGCGCGCCCGGGCGGGGCGTCTACTCGTAGAGCTTGACGACCTTGACCGCGTCGCTCGGGGCCGCGTCGATGCAGAGCTCGCACAGCACGCACTCGTCGAGATTGTCCTCGACGATCCGCAGCTCGCCGCTGCGGTTGAGCTGGAAGATGTCGACCGGACAGACTTCTACGAGCCTCGCGGCGATGGCCTTGTCGCTCGCCGCCTTCTCGGAGACCTGCACGTCGATGAACAGGCCCGGCATCACTTGCCCTCCTGGATGCGCTCGGCGATCAGCTTCGGAATGTCCGCGATGCGCTCCGCGACGGTGATTCCCGCGGCCTTCATGCGCTTGATCTTCTCCGCGGTGGTGTCGGCCTTGCCCTCGACGATCGTGCCCGCGTGACCGAAGCGCATGCCGGGCATCTCGTCCATGAAGCGCCCCGCCATGAACGCGACGATCGGCAGCCGCGAATCGTTGCGTTGGATCCACTCGGCGAGCTCGGCCTCCATGCGACCGCCCGGCTCCGAGTAGATCGCGATCGCCTGCGTCTGCGGGTCGGCCTCGAACAGGGGCATCAGCTCCGCATAGGAGGTGCCGACGATCGCATCGCCGCCGATCGACACCGCGGTGGACTGCCCGAGGCCCGCTGCGGTGAGCGTGCTCGCGATCTCCGTCGTCATGCCGCCCGAGCGCGACATCACGCCGATCGAGCCCTTGCTGTAGGCGGTGCGCGTGTTCGCGGCGGGCCCGCCGACGCCTCCCATCTTGGCCTCGCCGGGCGAGATGATGCCGAGGCAATTTGGGCCGATGATGCGCGCACCGCGCAGGTTCGCGAGCTCGATCATCTGCGCGACCTCGCGCCGCGGGATGCGCTCCGTGACGACGACGATCAGCTTGATGCCGCACTCGATCGCCTCGAACACGGCGTCGCACGTGAAGCGGGGCGGAACGCACACCACCGAGCCGTCGACGCGCGTCTTGGCGGTGATGTCGCGCACGCAGTCGTAGACCTGCACGCCGTAGACCTCGCGGCCCGCGCGGCCGGGCGTCACGCCGCCGACGATCTTCGCGCCGTAGTCGAGGTTCTCGCGCGTGAGGTTGACGGCCTCGCGCCCGGTGATGCCCTGCACGATGAACGTGGTGTCCGCGTTGATCAGGATCGACATCGCGCGCTCAGCTCTTATTCATCTTCGCGACCGCGCGCCCCGCGGCGTCGTACATCGAGACGCTGCGATCGCAGTAGTCGACGTTGTAGCGCGAGAGGATCTTGAAGCCCTCCTCCTCCCAGGCGCCGGGAATCCGGAACACGGCGATGGTCTCGGCGGGGTCGCGCCCCGATTCGATGCAGCCCTTGACCACGCCGCGCGCCACGATGTCGACGCGCGTGTTCGAGACCACGTTCATCATCACCGCGATCTTCTCGACGCCGGGCTTGCTCAGCACGAGCTTGGTGAGCTCGCAGGTCTTGTTCACGCTCGGATTGCCGCCGATCTCGCAGTAGTTCGCGGGATCGCCGCCGTGCTTGCGCACCGCGTCGAAGAGCGTGAGCGAGCCGCCGCCGGCCCCGATGATGAGCCCGAGGTTGCCGTCGAACTCGACCACGTTGCCCGCGACGCCGCGGTGATCCGACGCGTCGACCTCGGCGCCGCGGATCTCGAAGTCCGTCGGCGGCCGCGCCTGGCGCGTCTCCTCGGGCTGGATGCCGAGCTCCTCGAGCAGCGTGCGGTGCTGGTCGCGCGCTTCGGCCTCCATGTCGACGTGGCCGTCGAGCACCACGAAGCGGCCGTCCTCCAGGCGCGCCAGCGGGTTGATCTCGGCGAGCGTCAGGTCGTAGCGCAGGAAGATCTCCACCAGGCTCGCCACGATGGGGGTGAGACGGTTCAGGTCGTCGCCGCGCACGCCCGTGGCCGCCACGGCCTCCTTGGCCAGGCGCGGCGTGAAGG
>DASPGF010000501.1:0-2994 GCA_035620755.1 Myxococcota bacterium | reverse complement strand
GATCGGGTTGCCCGCGATCTCGAGGCGGCCTCCGGCGCCATCGTCGACCGACACCAGCATGTTTCGCGCGCGCACCTGCGGATCGCTCACCACCGCGGCGATGTCGTGGATCGGCCCGCAGGGGAGCCCCGCGCGCTGCAGCCGATCGAGCCAGTCCGTGCTGCTGCGCTTCGCGAGCGCGGCCTCGATGCGCTCGGTGAGCGCATCGACGTGCCGGATGCGGGCGTCGTTGTTGCAGAAGCGCGCATCCTCGCGCCACTCGGGCGCGCCGAGCGCCTCGCAGAGCTTCGCGAACAGCTCGTCGTTGCCGGCCGCGATCACGACGAAGCCGTCCTGCGTCGCAAAGGCGTCGAACGGGGCGATCGAGGGATGGCGCGAGCCGAGCGGCGCGGGAATTTCACCGCTCACCGCGTGTCGCACGATGGCGTTCTCGAGGATCGCGACCTGCGAGTCGAGCAGGCTCACGTCGACGCGCTGCCCCGCGCCGCTGCGCTCGCGCTCGAGCAGCGCGGCCTCGATGCCGATCGCGGCGAACAGGCCCGCCGCGATGTCGCCGATCGAGGTCCCGACGCGCGTGGGGCGGCCGCCCGGCTGGCCGGTCACGCTCATGATGCCGCCCATCGCCTGCGCGACGAGGTCGTAGGACGGCCGGCTCGCGTAGGGCCCGGTCTGGCCGAAGCCCGAGGTGCTCGCGGCGATCAGGCGCGGGAAGCGCGCGTGCAGCGCGTCCCAGCTGTAGCCGAGGCGCTGCATCGCTCCGGGCCGGAAATTCTCGACGAGCACGTCGGCGCGCGCGAGCAGGCGCTCGAAGATGCGGCGGTCGTCGGCCTGCCTCAAGTCGAGCGCGATGCTCTGCTTGCCGCGATTGAGCGAGGTGAAGTACGCGGAGCGCGCGCCGACGAATGGCCCGATGTGTCGCGAGTCGTCGCCGCGGCGAGGCGCCTCGACCTTGATCACGCGCGCGCCGAGATCGGCGAGCACCATCGTGCAGAACGGGCCCGCGAGCACGCGGCTCAGATCGACGACGAGCACACCCGAGAGCGGTCCGGGAACGGTCACGAGCTCGAGGGTCGCGCGCGCGTCAGCTCTGGACCGCTTCAAGCCGCGCCTGCAGCGCG
This sequence comes from Myxococcota bacterium, assembly GCA_035620755.1. GTDB lineage: Bacteria > Myxococcota_A > UBA9160 > UBA9160 > SMWR01 > JACZVU01. The sequence continues at coordinate 1,876 of DASPGF010000501.1, read as the reverse complement.
CGCAGCTCCTCGCGCAGCGGCTCGGGCAGGCGCGCGCCGAAGCGCGCGTAGTAGGCGTCGATCAGCGGCAGCTCCGCGAGCCAGCCCTCGGCGTCGACGCGCAGCAGCTCCTGGAGGTCGTCGCGCGAGATCTCGTCGAGGCCGCCGAGATCGAGCGCGCCGTTGGCCGGCAGGTTTCCGATCGGGGTCTCGACGGCCTTCGCCGTGCCCTCGCAGCGCTCGAAGATCCACTTGAGCACGCGGCCGTTCTCGCCGAAGCCGGGCCAGAGGAAGTCTCCGCCAGCGCTCTTCCGGAACCAGTTCACGTAGTAGATCTTCGGCAGCTGCGCGCGCGGGCGGCGCCCGATCGCGAGCCAGTGGCTCCAGTAGTCGGCCATGTTGTATCCGCAGAATGGCAGCATCGCCATCGGGTCGCGTCGCAGCTCGCCGATCTTGCCCGCGGCCGCGGCCGTCTTCTCGCTGCTGATGATCGAGCCGAGGAACGTGCCGTGCTGCCAATCGCGCGCCTCGTTGACGAGCGGCACGACGGTCGCGCGGCGCCCGCCGAACAGGATCGCGCTGATCGGCACGCCCTGCGGATCCTCCCACTCGGGCGCGATCACCGGACACTGCCGCGCGGGCGCGGTGAAGCGGGCGTTCGCGTGTGCGGCCAGCCGGCCGCAGCCGGGCGTCCACTCGCGGCCGTGCCAGTCGGTGAGCTTCGCGGGCGGCTCCTCGGTCATCTGCTCCCACCACACGTCACCGCCGGGCGTGAGCGCGCAGTTGGTGAACAGCGCGTTCTCCGTGAGGGTCAGCATCGCGTTCGGGTTCGAGCTCATGCTCGTGCCCGGCGCGACGCCGAAGAAGCCCGCCTCGGGGTTGATCGCGTAGAGGCGCCCGTCGCCGCCGAACTTCATCCACGCGATGTCGTCGCCGATCGTCTCGACCTTCCAGCCTTCGATGGTCGGGTTGAGCATCGCGAGATTGGTCTTGCCGCACGCGCTCGGGAACGCCGCGCAGAAGTAGCGCACCGCGCCGTCGGGCGAGGTGAGCTTGAGGATCAGCATGTGCTCGGCCATCCAGCCCTCGTCGCGCGCCATCACCGATGCGATGCGCAGCGCGAAGCACTTCTTGCCGAGCAGCGCGTTGCCGCCGTAGCCCGAGCCGAACGACCAGATCTCGCGCGTCTCGGGAAAGTGCACGATGTACTTGTTGTCGGCGTTGCACGGCCACGGCACGTCGGTCTGGCCGTCGGCGAGCGGAGCGCCGACCGAGTGGAGGCAGGGCACGAATGCGCCGCCGCCGAGCGCCTCGAGAACCGGGCGGCCGACGCGCGTCATCACGCGCATGCTCGCCGCCACGTACGGCGAATCCGTGATCTGCACGCCTATGTGAGCGATCGGCGAGCCGATCGGGCCCATGCTGAACGGGATCACGTAGAGCGTGCGGCCGCGCATCGACCCGCGGAACAGATCGCGCAGCAGCGACTTCATCGCGGCGGGCTCGCGCCAGTTGTTGGTCGGGCCCGCGTCGATCTCGCGCTCCGAGCAGATGAAGGTTCGGTCTTCCACGCGCGCGACGTCCGCGGGGTCCGACCAGACGAGGTAGCTGTTGGGCCGCTTGGCGGGGTCGAGCTGGCGCGCGGTTCCCGACTCGAGCATCCGCCGCAGCAGCTCTCGGTGCTCGGCGTCCGAGCCGTCGCACCAGTGGATTCGTTTTGGCGCGCAGAGGTCGGCGACCTCGCCGACCCATGCATTCAGCTTCGCGTTCTCGCTCATTCGCGGAAATCCTTGGAGATCTCGATTCTTGCGGCCCTGGGGCGGCTCATCGGGACGGTTTGGAAAGGGAACGAGTTTAGCTCGTTCAGCGGCGCGCGCTGCCGCGAGCCCGGCGCGCG
>DASPGF010000500.1:0-7083 GCA_035620755.1 Myxococcota bacterium | reverse complement strand
TGGCAGGGCCTCGACATCCCGGGCCCCGCGCTGCAGGCGGTCGCGATCGAGAAGCTTCCGTTCGAGGTTCCCACCGAGCTGCGCCGGCGCCGCGAGGAGCGGCTGCGCGCGGCCGGCGAGGATGCGTTCGGCCGCTACACGCTCGGCAAGATGCTGCTCAACCTCAAGCAGATGTCGGGCCGGCTGATCCGATCCGAGGACGACCGCGGGCTCGTGGTGATCGTCGAGGCCCGCACCGACAAGGCGTACTTCGCGAGGCTGCACGAGGCGTTCCCGCCGGGCGCGGCGCCGCGGATCGCGCGCCGCGACGAGCTGCGCGAGCTGCTGGCCGCGGTGGGCATCGACTGCGCGGCGCACGCTACCCTGCGGCCGCGGGGGCTGGAGGAGCGCTGATGCCTGCCGATTTTGCGCCGGGAAGCTGGGCGGTGATCCTCGGGGGCTCGAGCGGCTTCGGGCTCGCGACCGCGCAGCTGCTCGCCGACCACGGCATGAACCTGTGCGTCGTGCACCGCGATCGGCGCGCGCAGCTCGCGCGCATCGAGCCCGCGCTCGCGAAGCTGCGCGGCTCGGGCGTGCGCGTGCTGATCCACAACTGCGACGCGCTCGCGCCCGACAAGCGCACCGCGGTGCTCGACGCGCTCGGCGCGGAGCTCGGCAAAGGAAGGGTGCGCGTGCTGCTGCACTCGATCGCGTTCGGCAACTTGAAGCCGCTCGCGCCGCCCGCTCTGCCCGAGGCGTCCGCCCAGCCCGAGGCGTCCGCGCAGCCCGAGGCGTCCGCGCGGCCCGAGGCGCCAGCGAGACCCGCGCCGCCGGTGTGCGTCCCGTGCGATGCGAGTGCTCGGCTCGCTCACGCGCTCGATCTCGACGCCGAGCGCGTGCAGCGCGACGTCGACGAGCTGTTCGCCGCAGGAGCCGCGCAGCTGCATTCGCTCGCGAGTGCGCCGCGCTACGCGGGGACCGAGCTGCTCGACGGCGACGACTTCGCGCGGACGATCTTCAACATGGGGACGAGCCTGCTCGACTGGCTGCGCGATCTGTTCGAGCGGGGCTTGCTCGCCGGCGACGCGCGCGTGTTCGGGCTCACGAGCGAGGGCAACCAGGTCGCGTGGCGCGGCTACGCGGCGGTCGCCGCGGCCAAGGTCGCGCTCGAGGCGCTCGCGCGCGCGATCGCGGTCGAGTTCGCGCCCTACGGCGTGCGCTGCAACGTGATCCAGGCGGGGGTGACCGAGACGCCCGCGCTCGCGGCGATCCCGGGCAGCGATCACATCAAGGCGCACGCGCGCTTGCGAAACCCGTTCCGGCGCCTCACGACACCGATCGATGTCGCGAACGTCATCTACCTGCTCTCGCTCGACGAGGCCGCGTGGGTGAACGGCGCGGTGATTCGCGTCGATGGCGGTGAGCGCATCGCGGGAGAGTCCGCATGACGGTCGAGCTCGAAGGCGGAGAGAGTGCGACGCGCGTCGCGCTCGTGACGGGAGGAGGCACGGGCATCGGCGCGGCGTGCTGCCGCGCGCTCGCCGCCGAGGGCTTCCGCGTCGGCGTCCACTACCGCTCGAGCGAGGAGACCGCGCTCAAGCTCGTCGCCGAGCTGAAGGATGCGTTCGCGCTGCGCGCGGACCTGAGCTCCGAGGCCGACATCGACGAGCTCGTGAAGCAGCTCAAGGAGAGGGCCGGTCGCGTCGACGTGCTCGTCAACAACGCGGGCTACAACGTCAACGCGCCGATGCTCGCGATGAAGCTCGAAGACTACGACGCGGTCGCGGGCGTGGCGCGCGGCACCTGGTATCTCACGAAGTCGCTGCTGCGCCGCTTCATGCTGCGCCAGGGAACGGGCCGCATCATCAACATCAGCAGCGTGGTCGGGCACACCGGCAACCCCGGCCAGATCCCCTACACGATGGTGAAGGCTGCCCTCGACGCGTTCAGCAAGTCGCTCGCGCAGGAGCTCGCGGGCCGCGACATCCTCGTCAACTCGGTCGCGCCGGGCTTCATCGACACCGACATGACGCAGGAGATTCCCGAGCCGATTCGCGAAGCCATCCTCGCGCGCATCCCGCAGGGCCGCATGGGCCGCGCCGACGAGATCGCCGACGTGGTCGCGTTCCTCGCGACGCGCGCGAGCTACGTCAACGGCAGCGTGATCCACGTCAACGGCGGCATGTTCGGGGGCTGACCGCCCGCGCAGTTCCCTGCCAATTGACGGGGCGCTACTGGCTCGGGCAGTTCCGCTGCCATTCGGCGGGGCGCCACGAGCCGGGGCCCAGTTGGCTGGGTGATCGTGCAGCCCGTGCAGTGACCGGGCCGCTCGAGAGGTTCGCTGCGGCGGGGGCGAGCGCTGCGGGAGTTGGGATATTTTCTTGCGCTGCTCGGAGGTGGTTCGATGGGCGACGTGATTCTGCTGGAGGGGATCCAGGTCCCGGCGGCGCTCGGTGTCACGGCCACGGAGCGGCGCGTGCGCCGGCCCGTGCGGTTGGATCTCGAGGTCGGGATGGATCTGCGCGAGGCGGGGCGCGTGGATCGGATCCGCCGCACCGTTCACTACAAGCGGATCTTCGAGATCGTCGAGGACGTGGCCGCCAACCAGGAGCACCAGCTCGTCGAGGCGCTCGGCGATCGGATCGCGCGCGCGGTGCTCTCGAAGTTCGACGTCGACTTCGTGACTGTGACGGTGCGAAAGCCGACCCCGATCGCGGGCGTGCTCGAGTACGCGGGCGTGCGGATCACGCGCACGCGCGAGGATGTGAGCTGAGCGCGTAGACGCGGCTCTTTCTGCAGCTCCAAGCTCGGAAATTGGGAAGGCAAACCCGATTGGGTTAGTCTGGTATTTGCGACGGCGGCTCTCGGCTGCCTCACGCCGCGCGGTGGGCGCGACGTGAGGCAGCCGCACGCCGCGCAATCGAAACCCTCGGAGATCCCGAATGGCTTCGGAGAAGTCCGACGCGCCCGTGGTGAACATCGCGGGCAGCGATCTCGCGCAGATGTCCAAGAACGAGCGGCTCAAGACCGCGAGCGCGGGGCTGTTCTACGTGCAGCCCGCGAAGGGCGATCGCTACCCGTTCTCCGACGAGCTCGGCGCGCTCGAGCGCGCGGAGAGCGAGACGCTCTCCAATGAAGCCAAGGAGATCTCGAAGTTCTTCGGCATCTACAAGCAGCAGGCGCGCGGCGAGCGCGGCAAGAAGGTCGACGACTACTTCTTCATGGTACGCATCAAGGCGCCCGCGGGCGGCGGTTTCAGCCGCGAGCAGTGGCTCGCGCTCGACCGCGCCGCCGACGACTGCGCGGACGGGACGCTGCGCGTGACCTCGCGTCAGGGAATCCAGTACCACCACGTCTACGGTCCGAAGCTCGCGCCGCTGATCCGGCACCTCAATCGCCACTACCGCGGCGACGCGACGCTCGGCGCGTGCGGCGATGTCAACCGCAACGTGATGGCCTGCCCGATCGACGGCCTCGATCCCGAGTACGCAACCGGCGCGACGGACCTCGCGATCGAGATCGCGGAGGCGCTCGCGCCGCAGAGCAGCGCCTACTTCCAGATTTTCCAGAGCGACGCCGAGGGGCACAGCCTGCAGCCCCTGAACTCGAGCGAGCCGCTCTACGGCGACACCTACCTGCCGCGCAAGTTCAAGATCGGCCTCGCGCATCCGACCGACAACTCGATCGACGTGCTCACGCAGGACATCGGCTTCGTTCCCGCAGCGGAGGGCGGGGCCGTCGACGGGCGCGTCTGGGATCTCTACTCGGGCGGGGGCCTCGGGCTCACGCACAACATGCCCGAGACGGCCGCGCTGCTCGGCCTCTATCTCGGCCGCGTGCGCCGCGAGCAGGTCGTCGAGGCGTGCCGCGCGATCGCGACGCTGCAGCGCGAGCAGGGCGAGCGCAAGAACCGCCGCCAGGCGCGCTGGAAGTACACGATCCGGCGTCTGGGTGTGGAGAGCGTGCGCAAGTCGCTGCGCGAGCGCTTCCGGATCGAGCTCGAGGACGCCGCGCCGACGCCGCTGCCGCCGCTGAATCTTCACCTCGGCTGGCACGCGCAGCGCGGCGGCGGCAGCTACTACGGGCTCTCGATCGAGAATGGCCGCGTCACGCCGAAGCTGCGCGCGGCGATCCGACGCGCGGTCGAGGAGCTCGACCTCACGGTGCGCGCAACGCCGCAGCAGGATTTGCTGCTCTGCGGTGTCAGGGATTGCGCGGCGCTCGAGGCAATCCTCGATGCGGGCGGCGTCGCGAAGCCCGAGGCGATCTCGCGCGTGCGCCGCAGCGCGATGGCCTGCCCCGCGAAGCCCACCTGCGGGCTCGCGATGACCGAGGCCGAGAACATCCTCCCTATCTATATGGATGCGATCGAGGCGGCCGGGCTCGGCGACGTGGACGTGGTGATCCGCATGACGGGCTGCCCGAACAACTGCGCGCGCCCGTCGAGCGCGGAGATCGGCATCTACGGCTACGGGAAGAACGACCACGTGGTGCTCGTGGGCGGCTCGCGCGAGGGCACGCGCATCGCGCACACGCTCTACGAGCGGCTGCCCGGCGAGCAGATGATTCCCGCGCTGATCGGCCTGCTGCGCGCGATCCGCGAGCGCGCGAACGGCCGACCCGCGGGCGAGTTCCTGCACGACGCGGATCCCGCGCAGCTGCGCGCGCTGATCGGAGTCGGCGACGAGGCGTGATCCCCCGCGCGGCGCGCGTGGTATCTTCCGCGCTCGGCTGCCGCGCGCGAAGGCGCGTGCCGCCGACGGAGGGATCGCGATCTGAGCCCCATCGAATGCACCGCTTCGCTCGGCCGCGCCGACGCGGAGCGGCTCGTCGCAGCCGCGGTCGAGGCGGGACGGCTCGAGCGCGAGCCCGCGGAGCGGCTCGCCGCCGCGCTGCACGAGCCGCTGATTCGCGAGATCGTGCTCGAAGGTGCCGACGAGAGCCGGCGCCGCGGCAAGGGCGAGCTCGTCAGCTACTCGCGCAACGTCTTCATCCCGCTCACGAACCTCTGCCGCGATCGCTGTGCGTACTGCACGTTCGCGAAGCCGCCCGATTCACCCGATGCCAAGACCTACACGCTCGCGGAGGTCGAGGCGGTGGTCGAGCGAGCGCTCGCGGCGGGCTGCATTGAGGCGCTGTTCTGCCTCGGTGACAAGCCCGAGCTCGCCTACCGCTCGCACCGCGAGTGGCTCGCGCGCAACGCACTGCGCGACACCAGCGAGCATCTCCAGCGCGCGTGCGAGACCGCATTCGCGCGCGGCATGCTGCCGCACAGCAACGCGGGCATCCTCAGCGCTGATGCGATGCGCGCGCTTCGTCACTGCAACGCGTCGCTCGGGCTGATGCTCGAGACCACGAGCACGCGGCTGCGCGCGCGCGGCATGGCGCACTACTACGCGCCCGACAAGGAGCCCGCGCGGCGCATCCGCATGCACGAAGAGGCGGGCGAGCTGAAGATCCCGTTCACGAGCGGAATCCTGCTCGGGATCGGCGAGATCGCGGTCGAGCGCGTCGACACGCTGCTGACGTTGCGCGCGCTCGCGGATCGCTACGCGCACATCCAGGAGGTGATCGTCCAGCCATTCCACCCGAAGCCCGGCACGCCGATGGCGGACGTCGCGCCGCTCTCGAGCGTCGAGGTCGCGGCCTGGGTGGCGATCGCGCGGCTCGTGCTCGGCCCGCAGATGAACGTGCAGGCGCCGCCGAACCTCGCGCCCGACGCGCTCGAGCTGCTGCTGCGCGCGGGCCTCAACGACTGGGGCGGCATCTCGCCGCTGAGCATCGACTTCATCAACCCCGAGGCGCCGTGGCCCGCGCTCGACGAGCTGCGCGCGCGCACGCATGCGGCGGGGCGGCGGCTCGTGGAGCGCCTGCCCGTCTATCCCGAGCAGCTGCTCGGCAGGCCGGATTTCTTCGAGCCGCGCGTGCGCGAGGCCGCGCTCGCGCTCGCCGATGAATCGGGATACGCGAAGCCGCGCGCGCATGGTGCAAGGTCGGGATGCCCGAGGCCGCGCCCGCGAGCGGTCGTGGAGGCGGCGTGATGCTCGGGCGGCTGCTCGAGGGCGTGAGCGCGGGGTGCGGACGCGTCCTCGAGGCCGCGCTCGAGAAGCGCGAGCTCGGCGCGCGCGATGCCGCGCTGCTGCTCGGCGTCGAGGGCGCGGACTTCTTCGCGCTGCTCCGCACCGCGGACGTCGCGCGCCGCGAGGACAACGGCGACGACGTCTCGTTCGTCGTGAACCGCAACATCAACTTCACCAACGTCTGCTACGTGGGCTGCACGTTCTGCGGCTTCTCGCGGCACCGCGACGAGCCCGACGCCTACGATCACCCGCTCGAGCGGCTGCTCGAGAAGGCGCGCGATGCGGTCGCGCGCGGTGCGACCGAGCTGTGCATCCAGGGCGGGATCCACCCGGGCAAGGACCACAACCACTACCGCGAGATCCTGCTCGCCATCAAGCGCGAGCTCCCCGCGCTGCACCTGCACGCGTTCTCGCCCGAGGAGATCGACTTCGGCCAGCGCAAGAGCGGCATGGCGCTGCGCGACTACCTGCGCTGGCTGATGGACGCAGGCCTCGGCACGATTCCCGGTACGGCTGCGGAGATCCTCGACGACTCGGTGCGCGCGATCGTGTCGCCGCGCAAGCTCGGAAGCGCGCGCTGGGTCGAGATCGTGAAGGCCGCGCACGCGCTCGGGCTGCGCTCGACCTCGACGCTGATGTACGGCCACATCGAGAGCGTCGAGCAGGTGGCCGCGCACCTGCTGCTGCTGCGCGAGATCCAGAAGGAGACCGGCGGCTTCACGGAGTTCGTGCCGCTCGGCTTCATCCACGAGCGCAACATCCTGTTCAATCACATGCACGCGCGCGCGGGCGCGTCGATGCCCGAAGACCTGCGCATGATCGCGGTCGCGCGGCTGTTCCTGCGCGGCTGGATTCCGAACATCCAGATGTCGTGGGTGAAGATGGGGCCCAAGCTCGCGCAGCTCGCACTGCTCGCGGGCGCGAACGACTTCGGCGGCACGCTGATGGAGGAATCGATCAGCCGCGAATCGGGCTCGAAGTTCGGCGAGAATCTTCCGGCCGAGGAGATCCGCCGGCTGATCCG